>NZ_JBFARL010000105.1:0-28331 GCF_040674655.1 Actinomadura sp. NPDC049753
CGACGCCCGCCGAGAGGCTGCGCCCGGCGACGCCGAAGCCGAACGACAGGGTGGCCACGCCCACCGCGAAGTAGACCAAGAGCAGCGTGCCCACGCCGACGGTGATGCCGATCCCGTCGCGGCGGAGCCTGCGCAGGTCGGCGGCCAGCGCCAGGACCCGGACGCCGTGGTCGCCCGGGGCCCCGTCGATGGGGTAGATCCACCAGCCGATCTCGACGGGCTCCCCGTTGTCGGCCCGCCGCAGGGTGCAGGCGCCGCACCAGACGTGCCCGAAGGCCTCCGGCTCGAAGGCGCCGCGGTGCTCCCGGGGGAGCCGGAGGAGATCGCCGGGCGGGCGGCCCATGGCCTGCCGGCGCGCGGCGCCGAACAGGTCGGCGGCGGTATCGTCCCAGTGATTGATGCGGCCGCGGTCGTTCACCGTGACGGCCGTCATCCTCGTGACGCCCAGCAGATCCGCGATCACCAAGCGGTCCCCCTCCCCCGAGTGGAACGACGCGCGAAGGCCGTTGCGGCAACTCACGGTGAAAGTGAAGCTACACGCTGTGAGGGCGGTTCGCTCGGGATCCGCCGAATATCTCCGGGTGAGCACTCACTCATCGCGCTCGGCCCGTGCTAACGTCCAGCGGGGAAGCGAGGTGCAGGCGGGTTGGCTACACGGACGGAGCCCATGCGGGACCGGATCCTGGCCGCGGCGGTCACGGTGATCCAGGCGCGCGGGATCGTGGCCGCGACGACCAAGGAGATCGCGCGCACCGCGGGCGTGTCCGAGGGCAGCCTCTACAACCACTTCGCGAACAAGACCGCGCTGTTCGCGGCGGCCCTGGCCGAGGTGACCGGGACCGCGCGCACCGCGATGACCGGGCTTGCCGGATCGGTCGGGCAGAACACGGTGGAGGAGAACCTCACCCGCCTGGCGACGGAGATGGTCCGCTTCTACGGCGAGCTGTTGCCGATGACCGGCCCCGTCCTGGCCGACCCGGAGCTGATCGCATGGCTGCGGAGCGACGGCCCCGGGAAGGCGCAGCAGGAGGCCGCCGCCAGGTCGCGTGCCCGGACCAGGAGCGACCGCACCGGCGAGGCGCCGCCTCCCGGGGCGCCCGGCGGCCCCCCGGCGGGCCCGCCCGGCGGACCGGCGGCAGGCCCGGTTATGGGCCACGCGGCCCTCATCGGCTATCTGGAGGCCGAACGGAAGGCCGGACGGCTGACGGACGGCGCGCCACTGCCGTTCATCGCCGCGGCCCTGCTGGGAGGCTGCCAGCAGCACGCCTTCCTGACCCGCCTCGCGGGCGCGGAGAGCGTGGCGGCGGGCGCCGGGCTCCCGGCCGCGCCGGCGGAGTTCGCGTCCCAGCTGGTCCGCGCCGTCCTGGCGGGCCACCTCGCCACGCCCTGACCGAGAGCACGCACGAGGCGCCGGGGCACCGCCCGCTCGGCCGATCCACCCTCAGGGGCCGCCGCGCGGGCTTCCGAGGACCGGGCTTTATACCTGCCGATCAGCACCGCTTTGACCAAGAAGCGACTCGATGTGACGGAGGCCACGCGGATCCTGGCAACCTTTTGGCTCGTTCCATGCGTCTTACATGGCAGGAAGACCCACCGGCGGATGGAAGCGCTCGATCCGGCAAGGCCCGCGACGTCCCGACTACGGGGTCGCTCTGGCACAGCCGAAGCGCGCCGAACCCTCGGCCCACCCTCCATGCGAGGCCGAGGCCACACCGAACCCGCCGGGAACGGTGGCACGTACCACTCGACGGGGGGCGATCAAACCGCCCGGCCCGCGCGTGCCCCCGACCACGCGCCAGGCAACCGTCCCCCCTCACGGGGGGCACAACCACGGGGAGCGACGATGACCGCTGTCACCACGCCCGTCCATCGCACCACCAAGGGCGACAACGGCCGCAACGCCGACCGCACCGCGACGTCCGACGACGCGCGCCGCTACGAGCGCGACGTCCTGCCCCTCGCGGACCCGCTCTACCTCAGCGCCGTGCGCATGACCCGCAACAGCGCCGACGCCGAGGACCTCGTCCAGGAGACGCTGGCCAAGGCCTACGTGAACTTCCACCAGTTCCAGGAAGGCACGAACCTCAAGGCGTGGCTGCACCGCATCCTCACCAACAACTTCATCAACACCTACCGCAAGAAGCAGCGCGAGCCCCAGCGCGCCGGCTCCGAGGAGCTGGAGGAGTGGCAGATCGCGCAGGCCGAGGCGCACGCGTCCGGCTTCCGCTCCGCCGAGTCCGAAGCCCTCGACCGCATCCCCGACTCCCAGGTGGTCGCCGCCCTGCGCGCCCTCCCCAAGGACTTCCGGGACGCCGTCTACCTCGCCGACGTCGAGGGCTACCCCTACAAGGAGATCGCCGACATGATGGGCACCCCCATCGGCACCGTCATGTCCCGCCTCCACCGCGGTCGCAAGCAACTCCGCGACTCACTGGCGACCCACGTGCTGGCTGCCTAGCGTCTTTCTCCTCCTTCGGGCCCGGAGGGCCCTCCATCGTCGAAAAACGCGGGCGATCGCCGGCATCGCTCCGGCTCGCCTTGCGGCTCGCTGCGCGATCAGATTCTTGCTTCGCTCGAATCTGCCTTCGGACGCGATCGCAACCAGTCAGGTTGTCGCGTGGTCGCGGTGATGGCTGAGGCCGGTGCAGGTGGGGTTGTGGTTGCTTCTCGGCTACAGGATTCGAATTCTCCTGCACGATCTGTTATCGGTCGGCTACTTTGTGCGATGTCCCTTCGGTACGTCGGGAGTCGCTCATGCCGAACCTTCTCAGCGCGGTCGTCGTGGGGGCCGTGGTCGCCCTGATGCCCGCCGCGCCCTCCGGGGCGGAGACGTCGTTGCGGCTTTCCGTCACGCATCCGGGCGGCAGTACGTCCGGAAGCAGGGCGGTCACGCTGCGTTGCGGTCCGCCGGGAGGCGAGCATCCCGAATCGGCGCGGGCCTGCCTGGAGCTGGAGGGGGCGGGCGGGCGGTTCGAGCACCGGCCGGACGGGCGGATGTGCACCGCCGTCCACGCGCCCGTGGTCGCCCGCGCCGAAGGGCGGTGGAAGGGCAGAGCCGTCCGCTTCCAGGCCGAATACGGGAACGACTGCGTCATGCTGTCGCGCACCGGAACGGTGTTCGCCTTCTGACCCCGCGCAGGTCGGCGGCCGATTCACAAACCGTTCGAATAGGGCCGCCGACCGTGGGTAGGGCGCGCACACACGGGCCACGCGAGGCGTCGGCTATTCGGGAGGATGTGCGCTCTATGTCATCGAGGGTCAGCGACGTGATGACGGCGGCGCCCCAGTCGTTGCCGCTCGACGCGACGCTCTACGAGGCGGCTCGCATCATGCGGGACGAGGGCATCGGCGACGTGCTGGTCACCTACGCGGGGCGCCTGTGCGGCCTGGTGACCGACCGCGACATCGTGATCCGGGCGGTGGCCGAGAGCCGCGACACCTCGCTCACCCCGCTCGGGGACGTGTGCACGGCCGAGCTGACCACCGTCCACCCCGAGGACGACACCGACACGGTGGCGCGGCTCATGAGCGAGCATGCCGTCCGGCGCCTGCCGGTCGTCGACGCCGAGCACCACCCCGTCGGGATCGTGTGCATCGGCGACCTGGCCCTGGCGAACGGCGATTCCGGCCCGCTGCCCGAGATCAGCAAGGCGCCGCCGAACAACTAGGACTCCCCATGAGGCACCAGGGCCGCCCGGCCGAGCAGGGCCCGCCTGCGCATCCCGCGGGGCAGGCTACTCTCGGAAAGGTGACGCCCACCGAAACGGTCCTGACGGACCAGCTCGCGCTGGAGATCGCCCGGCTGGGCATGGTCGGGGAGTCGTCCGATGTGGGCACCCTGCACCGGGTGACCGAGCTCGCGGCGCGTGCCGTGCCCGGATGCGCCGGCGCCGCGAGCGTGCGCTGGGCGCTGCCGAGCGCGTACGGCGGCGCCGGCTCCACGGTCGTCATCCCCGACCGCACGAGCGGCATGCCGGACATGCCGCTGCGGGACGAGCGCGACTCCGCCGCGGATGGGAACCGGCCCGAACCGCTGGCCGCCGCGGCCAGCCATCCCGACCTCGCCGAGGTCACCGACCGGCAGCTGTCCCGCGGGCACGGGCCGCTGTTCGACGTGGTCGCCGACCGCCGGGCGCTGACCTCCGACGACATCCTCGCCGAGACCCGCTGGCCCGAGGCCATGTCGGACATGCTGCGCCGCGGGGTGCGCTGCTTCACCACGACCCCGCACCTGAACCCCCCGGTCCTCGTCACGCTCACCCTGTACGGGGTGACGCCGAAGGCGCTCGGGCCCGAGCGGCACGCGATCGCGTCCCTGCTGGTCGCGCAGGGCACCGCGGCCTTCTCGAACAGCCGGCAGTACGACGACGTGCACCGCACCGCCGTCCAGCTCCAGGCGGCCGTCGAGGCGCGTGCGGTGGTCGACCAGGCCAAGGGAATTCTCATGCACGCGCTCGGTTGCGACGCCGACGAGGCATTCGCCGAGATGCGTCGCATCTCACAGACACGCCACGTGAAGCTCACCGCGCTTGCCCAGCGTATCGTCGGTCATCAGGGCCTGCCCTAGGTGCGGGCGGGGAGCATAGGCTGCGGGAAGCGGCCCCGTAGAACGGTGTCCGGCCCGGGACGGGCGGGAGCCGCCCTGGTTCCACCGTGGTGACGCGGACGAGAGGAGACCAGATGCACGATCGGCCTGACCAGCTCGAGCCCGAGTCCCTCCTACGGGAGATCTCGGATCTCGAAGGACGCATCGGCGAGCTGCGCCAAGCCGCCGGCGTGCCCGAGCCCGACCTGCGCGCAACGCTGGACGCGGCGCTGGTCGAGCTGGAGCTGGCGCTGACCGTGCTGCGCACGATGGGCGGCGAGCAGTCCGGCGAGCCGAGCGGGTCGGCCGCCGCGGAGAACGAGCGGCGCGTGCTGCGCACGGTCTTCCAGGACGCCCCCGTCCCGCTGTTCCTGCTCGACCGGACGACGAACGTCCGCCGCGTCAACCGGCAGGCGGCCATGCTGCTCGGCACGTCGGCGGGATACGTGTCGGGCAAGCAGTTCACGGCCTTCTGCGACATGGCGACCCGGGCGGCGGTCCGGTCGCAGCTGGCGGCGGCGATCCGGACGGGGCAGCGGCGCCGCGTCAGCGTCCGGTTCCTCGGCCGCGACCACCCGATCGACGCCGTGCTGACGGTGGCGCGGGTGTGGATCCGCGGCGAGCCCGACCCGATGGTCGTGGTGGCCGCCGGGCCGACGACCACTCCCGCCGACGACGGCGGGCCCGCGGCGTCCAAGGTCCAGGCGGCGGGCACCGCCCGGGTGCGGGCCGCCGACGGCGGGCAGGGCGACGACGAGGCCGTGGCCACGATCGTGCACCGGATGGACGTCCTCGCCACCGCCAGCGAACTGCTGCTGGACGAGCCGGTCTTCAACGAGACGGTCGCCGTCCGGCGCTGCGCCCGGCTGCTGGCCGCCGAACTGGCTGACTGGGCGTTCATCGACCTGACCGGCCCCGGGACCGGCGGCCCGCCGGCGGGCGCGGCGCCCGTGCTGCGCCGCCAGGTCGTGATGGGCCCCGAGGACGAGCGGTCCGTCGAGGCCGCGAGGATGCTGGAAGAGGTGGACCCCGCCGAGGACACGCTCCCCCACGACGTGTTCGTCACCCGGCAGAGCGCGCTGCGCCCCCACGTGGAGAACCTCGACGTGCTCGGCATGTGCCCGGACGGGCTGCCGGTCTGCGGCAAGATCGGCGTGACGTCGGTGCTCAGCGTCCCCATCGAGGACGGCGAGCGCGCCATCGGCACGATCACGCTGGCGGCCAGCGGCGAGTACGGCCCGTTCGACCTCATGGACCTCGGGGTCGTGCAGCGCCTCGGCCGCTACCTGGCCCTGGTGATCCGGGCCGCGCGGCTCTACCGGCGCCGCGCCGAGGTGGCCGACACGCTGCAGGCCGGGCTGCTGCCGAAGACGCTCCCGTCCATCCCGGGGGTGAGCGTGGCCGCCCGGTACCTGACGTCCACGCACGGTTCGGAGGTCGGCGGCGACTTCTACGACGTGTTCCGCACCGAGAACGGGTGGGGGCTCGTCCTCGGCGACGTGTGCGGCAAGGGCGAGGACGCGGCGGCCGTGACGTCGACCGCGCGGCACTGCGTGCGGCTCGCGTCGCGGTGGAAGGCCCGTCCCGGCGACGTGCTCGCGACCGTGAACGAGGCCCTGCTGGACGAGGACCGGTTCGTCACCGCCGTGATGGCGAGCCTGACGCTGGAGACCGAGCGGATCATCGTGTCGCTCGGCACCGCGGGCCACCCGCCGGCGATCATCGTCCGCGCCGACGGGGTGATCAGGTCGGCGTCGCGCGGCGGCGTCCCGCTCGGCCTGTTCGAGGACTTCGAGGCCGGGCTCGACACGATCGACCTGTCCGTCGGCGACACGCTGATCCTGCATTCGGACGGGGTCCTGGAGGCGTGCGACATGGCGCGGCAGGAGTTCGGCCAGGAGCGGCTGCTGGAGGCGCTCGCCGGGCACGCCGGAAAGCCGCCGGAGGAGATGCTCGCCGGAGTGGAGCGGGCGCTGCTCGACTACTGCGACGGCGACCTGCGCGACGACGTGTCCATGCTCGCTCTGCGGGTGGAGCCGCCGACGCTCGTCTAGAACGTTTCAGCGGCGCGACTGACGGGCGTTTTGCCGGGGTAAACGGCATCCATGAGCGTCGACCCCTCGCGCAAGCCCCGCAACGAGACCGAGCACGAACGGCTGGACCGGCAGCTGATGGAACTCCTCCAGGGGTTCCGGGTGGCGACCACCGGCGTGCAGGTGCTGTTCGCGTTCCTGCTGACCGTCCCGTTCTCGGCGCGCTTCGACGTGAAGGTCGGCGAGACGGGCAGGGCGCTCTTCTACGTCTCGCTGTTCGGGGCGGGGCTCGCGTCCGTCTGCTTCATCGCCCCGGTCATCCAGCACCGGATCCTGTTCCGGCTCGGGCAGAAGGCGCTGCTGATCCGGCGCGCGAACCGGTTCGGGATCGCCGGGGCCTTCGCGCTGGGCATCTCGATGACCGCCGCGACCACGCTGGTCGTCCAGGCGCTGTCGGAGAAGGCCGCCGCCACCGTCGCCACGGTCGTGGTCGCGGTGCTCCTGTGCGGGTGGGCGTGGTTCGTCCAGCCGTACCTGACGCGGCGGCGCGCGGAGAGCCGCGCGTCGGAGGACGCCTGACCACCGCCCGCCGGACGGGCCTGATCGATGAGTCCCCGGAGCGTGCGGCGCACGCTCCGAGGACTCCGGGTGCGGACCGTCAACCGGATGATGCCCCGGTCGACGGCAGTGACAGGTGCAGGCAGTCCAGGTAGTAGGACCGCCCGATTCCGCAGTCTTCGCGGTTCCGGCCGTCGGCCAGCCGTACGAGGATGCGCCCGCCGCTCTGCACCTCCACGTAACGGTGCGAGCGGATCACCTTCTGGTAGAGGACCTCGCCGTCCCGGTCCTTGACGGGGAACGAGCAACCCCGCTGTTCACGGTGCCCGGTGATGACGGCGTCGTACCTGATCCACGATCCGCCTTCGACCTGGTTCCAGACTTCCGTCCCGTCCGGGCACGTTCCCCAGTCGACCATCATGACCTGGGGCTTCACCTCGACCGGGGTGGTGTAGTGGGCGAGCAGGCCACCACCGCACAGGGCGGCGAGAAGGCAGGCGAGTAGGACCGCCAAGCGGCGGTTGGAGAGGTGCATGGAGGCTCTTCGGATGAGTTGAGGTCTGCTCTGCGGTCAGTCGGCCGCAGCAGTACTGACCGTCACGAGGTCTCTCCGAGAAGCCACTTCGAAAGGCTGCGATCCGTCACGGGCCGCGCGGGAGCAGACCCCCTCAACGACGCCGGGCGGGCCCGTCCATGACGGGCCCGCCCGGGTGCGGCCGCGGTGGGCGCGGCCGGCTGCGTCCTCAGTAGGCGCGGCCGAAGATGACGCGCTTGCCGTAGGCGGACGGGCGGCCGCACTTCACGCAGACGCCGGTCTCCTCGGGCGCGTCGGCCGGGATGACGCGCGGGGTCGCGGCGGTCTCGGCCTTGATGTCGTCCTCGCAGGCGGTGTCGCCGCAGTGGAACGCGCGGGCCCAGCCGGTGGCGACCTGCGCGACGAACGCGTCCCAGCCGTCCACGACGGCGGTGTTGTCGTCGCGGAACCTCTCGGCCCTGGCCAGCAGGAACGACTGGAAGTCGGCGAGCATCCCGGGCAGCACCTCGGGCACCTTGTCGAGCGGGATGGGCTCCTTGCCCTGCCCCTCGACGGTCGGGAGCCGCCGGACGACGGTGGCGACACCGTTCTCGATGTCGCGCTTACCCAGCTCGATGCGGATCGGGACGCCGCGCATCTCCCACTCGTTGAACTTGAAGCCGGGCGACAGCTGCGGGCGGTTGTCGTCGACGTGCACCCGGATGCCCATCGACTTGATCGCCGCCCCGAGCCGGCGGGCCTCGGCGGCGGCCTGCTCGCCCTGCTCCTTGCGGCCGATCGGGACGATCACGACCTGGTAGGGCGCGAGCCGGGGCGGCATCACGAGGCCCTTGTCGTCCCCGTGCGTCATGATCACGCCGCCGATCATGCGGGTGCTCATGCCCCAGGACGTGGTGTGGGCGAGGGTGAGCTTGCCCTCCTCGTCCTGGTACTGGATCTCGAACGCCTTGGCGAAGTTCGTGCCGAGGTAGTGGGACGTGCCGGCCTGCAGGGCCCGGCCGTCGCGCATCATCGCCTCGATCGTGTAGGTGCGGACGGCGCCGGCGAACCGCTCGCCGGGCGTCTTCTCCCCCGCCACGACCGGGATCGCCGCCAGCTCCCGCGCCACGCTCGCGTAGGCGTCGAGCGCCCACATCGTCTCGCGCATCGCGTCGCCCTCGTCGGCGTGCGCGGTGTGGCCCTCCTGCCAGAGGAACTCGGTGGTGCGCAGGAACATCCGGGGGCGCATCTCCCAGCGGACGACGTTCGCCCACTGGTTCAGCAGCAGCGGCAGGTCGCGGTGCGAGTCGATCCACTTGGCCATGTACTCGCCGATGACCGTCTCGGAGGTCGGCCGCACGATCAGCGGCTCCTCCAGGTCCTTGCCGCCGGCGTGCGTGACGACCGCCAGCTCCGGCGAGAAGCCCTCGACGTGCTCGGCCTCGCGCTTGAGGTAGGACTCCGGGATGAACATCGGGAAGCAGGCGTTGTCGTGCCCCGCCTCCTTGATGCGCCGGTCCAGGTCGGCCTGGAGCAGCTCCCACACCCGGTAACCGTACGGGCGGATGACCATCGTGCCGCGAACCGGTCCGCGGTCGACGAGCTGGGCCTGCACCACCAGCTCGTTGTACCAGGCGGAGAAATCCTCGCTCTGCGGCGTCACACCTTCTCGACTCACGGCCACAAGGGTACTGACCACAGGCCATTAGTCAGGTCACCTTCGCTACCCTCGCACGATGCGCTGGTCCCAGATGTTCGTGCCCACGCTGCGAGAGGACCCCGCCGAGGCCGACGCGCCGAGCCACCGGCTGCTGCTGCGGGCGGGGTACGTCCGGCAGCTCACGGCGGGCCACTACTCGCTGCTGCCGCTGGCCGTCCGCGTCCGAGCGAAGATCATTCAGATCGTCCGCGCGGAGATGGACGCGATCGGCGCGCAGGAGATGCTGCTGCCGGCGATGCACCCGGCCGAGCCGTGGCGGCGGTCCGGCCGCTGGGACCTGATCGGCGCCGAGCTGTTCCGGCTGCGCGACCGGCGCGGCGCCGAGCACGCCCTCGGCCTGACGCACGAGGAGATCTTCGCGACGGTCGCCCGCGAGCTGGACTCCTACCGGCGGCTGCCGCAGCAGTGGTACCAGTTCCAGACGAAGTTCCGGGACGAGCCGCGCCCCAAGGGCGGGCTGCTGCGGACCCGCGAGTTCACGATGAAGGACGCCTACAGCTTCGACGTCGACCGCGCCGGCCTGGACGCCTCGTTCGAGGCCTGCCTCGGCGCCTACGCGCGGATCTTCGAGCGGCTCGGCCTGCCGGCGCTGGCGTGCGAGGCGTCCAACGGCACCATGGGCGGCTCGGACTCCACCGAGTTCATGTGCCCGGCGCCGGTCGGCGAGGACGTCGTCGTCCGCTGCCCGGCATGCGGGTACGCGGCGAACATCGAGCGCGCGACGTCGGCGCTGCCCGCCGCGCAGGACGGGCCGGGGCCGGACGCGCCGGAGCGCTTCGACACGCCGGGCGTCCGCACGATCGACGACCTGCTGGAGTACGGCGCGCCCGCCGACCGGCAGATCAAGACGCTCGTGTACGTCCTGGACGGCGCGCCGACCCTCGTCCTGCTGCGCGGCGACCACCCGCTCAACGAGCAGAAGCTCGTGGACGCGACGGGCGCCGCCGAGATCCGGGCCGCCGAGCCCGCCGAGATCCTGGAGGCCCTCGGCGCGCTCCCCGGCAGCCTCGGCGCGGTCGGCGCGCCGCTCCCGGTGATCGCGGACGAGGCGCTGCGCGGCCGCCGCGACATGTTCACCGGCGCCAACACCGACGACGTCCACCTGCGCGGCGTCGACGTCGGCCGCGACATCGAGGTCGGCGCCTGGGCGGACCTGCGCGAGGTGGCGGAGGGGGAGCCCTGCGCGCGGTGCGGCGAGCCGCTGGAGGCGCTGCGGGCGATCGAGGTCGGGCACGTCTTCAAGCTGGGCGACCGCTACTCCCGCGCGCTGGGCGTCGAGGTGCTGGACGCCGACGGCCGCTCCGTCCCGGTGATCATGGGGAGCTACGGGATCGGGATCGAGCGGGCGATGGCCGCGATCGTCGAGACCCACCACGACGAGCGCGGGATCGTGTGGCCGGTGGCGGTCGCGCCCTTCCAGGTCGCCGTCGTGACCGCCCAGTCCGACGACGCCGACGTGGCCGCGGCGGCGGAGGAGGTGTACGCGGGCCTGTCGGCCGCGGGCGTCGAGGTGGTGATCGATGACCGGCCCGAGCGCGCGGGCGTGAAGTTCCGGGACGTGGAGCTGACCGGCATCCCCTTCCGCGTGACCGTGGGGCGGCGCGGCCTGGCCGAGGGCGCCGCCGAGGTGACCGTGCGCGCCACCGGCGACACATCCAAGATCGCCCTCGACTCCGTGGTCGAGCACGTCCGGTCGCTGCTCGCCGGCTGATCGGCCGAACGGATCGGGGGCCCGGCGCGGCCGGGCCCCCAGGTGTGCCGTTCCGGCGGCCCCTACGCGACGCGGGTCACCGTTCCGGCGTCGGTGTGCAGTCGAGCGTTGCTCTCCGGTACGCCGTGGGTGGTGATGTCACCGCCCTTGAGACGGATGTAGATCTTGAAGTCGAGGGGGATCCTGACGGTGACCGTCAGGTGCCCCTCGGCCTCGGCCGGGACCTGGGCGGCGCGTCCGATGGCGACTCGGCCGCCGTCGAGCGTCACCGGACCGTTGACGACGGCCGCGGCGATGCTGCCGTGGTCCGCTGAGAACGTGACGTCGCCGTGCACGTTCATGCCCGGGAGGGGCCCGCCGGAGCGGGTCACCACCGGGAAGAGGAGCAGTTCGAGCTCGCGGCCGAACGGCGTCAGCTCGGCCCTGCGGGCCTCGGCCTCGAACACGCTGCCGACGGCCTCGATGTCGGCTTCGAGCCCGGCTCGGCCCTCTTCGGCGTGGACGACGACGTTGATGGCGTTGCCCAGCACCACGAGCTGGTCGATGCCTTCGGTGTTTTCGGTGAGGCGACGTTCCATGGCGCACTCCTCGGGATCTGGTTTTCGCGTCTGGTCATGCCGGCTTGCGGCACATGGAAGATCGTCCAGACCGCCGGCCTTCCCGCAAGCCGCGGGCGCCAAGCGTCGCTGCAGACCGGCGGCCGCGAGGGCGCCGCCGGGGGCACGGTCGCTGCTCGCCGGGCCGACCACATGAAGAAGCGGCCCCGAGGGGCCGCTTCTCGTTGAGGGGCTACGCCCCGGGTCGGTTGAGGGTCAGCGGGTCTGCTCCCAGTACAGCCGCTGCCAGTGCAGCTTCCAGGACAGGCGTTCCCGCCGCTCCGCCGGTCGGCGCTGGCCACGTCCTCGAAGCTCGGGACGGCCGCGTTGTCGGCGTCCCGCTCGTGGTTCTTGATGATCTTCCTGAACTGGAGGATCCAGCTCCGCCCCCGAAGCCTGAGGGCCACAACCTCGGTCAGCGCACGGGTCCGGTTAATTGGATTGACGGTCCGGGGTGGGCTTCCCGACACTCGGCTGCATGGGACACGTCGAGGTCGGCCACGTCGGCCATGTGCTGCCGGACGGCCGGATGCTGCTCGACGACGTCTCCTTCCGCGTCGGCGACGGTGTCACGGCCGCCCTGGTGGGCCCGAACGGCGCGGGCAAGACGACGCTCCTGCGCCTGATCGCGGGCGACCTGGCTCCGCAGTCCGGGACGGTCGCGCACAGCGGTGGAGTCGGCGTCATGCGCCAGTTCATCGGCAGCGTGCGGGACGGGTCGAACGTGCACGACCTCCTGCTGTCGCTGTCGCCGCCCCGGGTGCGGGAGGCGGCGGCCGCGGTGGAGGCGGCCGAGCTGGTGATGATGGAGCGCGACGACGAGCCCGCCCAGCTCCGCTACGCCACGGCGCTCGCGGGCTGGGGCGACGCGGGGGGCTACGAGGCCGAGGTGCTCTGGGACGCGTGCTGCGTCGCGGCCCTCGGCGTCTCCTACGACTCGTGCCGGTGGCGCGAGGTCCGCACGCTGTCGGGCGGCGAGCAGAAGCGGCTCGCGCTCGAAGCCCTGCTCCGCGGCCCCGACGAGGTCCTCCTCCTGGACGAGCCCGACAACTACCTGGACGTCCCGGGCAAGCGGTGGCTGGAGGAGCGGCTGCGAGAGACGCCGAAGACCGTCCTGCTGGTGTCGCACGACCGGGAACTGCTCGACCGCTCCGCCGACCGGATCGTCACCGTCGAGGCGTCCCGGGTATGGATCCACGGCGGCGGGTTCTCCACCTACGCCGCCGCGCGCCGCGACCGCAACGAGCGCCTGGAGGAGCTGCGGCGCCGCTGGGACGAGGAGCACGCCAAGCTGAAGGAGCTGGTCAACACCCTGCGCACCAAGGCGACGGTGAACGACGGTTTCGCGTCCCGCTACCGGGCGGCGCAGACCCGGCTCCGCAAGTTCGAGGAGGCCGGGCCGCCCGAGGTCCCGCCGCGCGACCAGAACCTGAAGATGCGCCTGCGCGGCGGCAGGACGGGCAAGCGCGCGGTGGTCTGCGAGAACCTCGAACTGACGGGCCTGATGAAGCCGTTCGACACCGAGGTCTGGTACGGCGAGCGCGTCGCCGTGCTGGGCTCGAACGGCTCCGGGAAGTCGCACTTCCTGCGGCTTCTCGCGGCCGTCGCCGAGGCGCTCCCGCGGGGCGCGACTCCGGTGAGGCCCGTCGCGCACACCGGTGTGGCGCGCCTTGGGGCGCGTGTGGTCCCGGGGCTGTTCGCGCAGACCCACGCCCGTCCCGATCTGGCCGGGCGCACCCCGTGCGAGATCGTCATGACCGAGCACGCGCGGCTGCGCAACGACGCGATGAGCGCGCTCACGCGCTACGAGCTGAACGTGTGCGCCGAGCAGCCCTTCGAGACGCTCTCCGGGGGCCAGCAGGCCCGCCTGCAGATCCTGCTCCTGGAACTGGGCGGCGCCACCCTGCTCCTGCTGGACGAGCCGACCGACAACCTCGACCTGGCCAGCGCCGAGGCCCTCCAGGAGGGGCTGGAGTCGTACGAGGGCACGGTCGTCGCGGTGACCCACGACCGCTGGTTCGCCCGGGCCTTCGACCGCCACCTGGTCTTCGGGTCCGACGGCTCGGTCTACGAGTCGGCCGAGCCCGTCTGGGACGAGACCCGCGTGGCCCGCCCCCGCTGAGCGGGCCGGGATCGGCAGGCGTCCTCCGGCCGGGCCGGGCCGGAGGGTGAGCGGGCTGGGGGCCGCAGGCGGTCCCCAGCCCCTGGCCCGCCTGGCAGGGGTGGAGGTGGCGGGACACCCGGTCCTTGGGGCTGCTGGAGCCCGAGGTTCCCCGGATGTCCCGGAAGGAAGTCCTATGTGGGCAGGGACGAGAGCCCTGTCCCCCTTCGGGGCGTGACGGATAAAGTGCCCGGGTGCGGGTGGTGGTCACTGGTGCGGCGGGGTTCATCGGAAGCCATGTCGTCGACGCGTTCTCGGGGGCGGGGCACGAGGTGCTGGCCGTCGACGCGCCCGGGCGCTCGCTGAGTCCCGGCGTCGCCCGGCGGACGTGGGCGAGGGTCGCGACCAGGCCGGGGGTCGTCGCCGCCGAGCTCGACCTGGCGGTGGACGACCTCACCGCCGTCGCGGCCGCCGACGTCGTGGTGCATCTGGCGGGACGTCCCGGCGTGCGCGACTCGTGGGGGCGGGGCAAGGCGGTCGTCGAGCGGGACAACGTGGCGGCGACGCGGCGCCTGCTCGCGGCCTGCGTGCAGCGGCCGCCCCGCTCGCGGCCGAAGGTCGTCGTCGCGTCCAGCTCGTCGGTGTACGGGTCGGCGGGTCCGCGGCCGAACCGGGAGGACGATCCGCTGAAGCCGGCCAGCCCGTACGCGGTCAGCAAGGCGAAGGCGGAGCGGCTCGCGCGGACGGCCGCCGGGAGCGGGCTGCGGACGGTGCTCCTCAGGTACTTCTCGGTCTACGGCCCCCGGCAGCGTCCCGACATGGCGTTCCACCGGTTCGTCGAGGCGGCCCTGGACGGGCGCCCGCTGCCGGTGTTCGGTGACGGGCGCAGCTCCAGGAGCTTCACGCACGTGCGGGACGTCGTCGCGGCCACGCTGGCGGCGGCGGCCGAGGACCTGCCGCCCGGCGTCGCCGTCAACGTCGGGCATCGCGAGCACGTGGCGGTCCGCGATGCGATCGCGATGCTCACCGGCGCGCTGGGCACCCCGGCGCAGATCCGGCGCGAGACGCCCGTCGCCGGGGACGCGGCGCGCACCTGGGCCGACACGTCCCGCGCCCGGGAACTGCTCGGCTGGACGGCCGCGACGGACCTGGCCGAGGGGCTCGCCGACCAGATCGCCTGGCACCGCGGGCTGCGGACGGTGCCGGAGGGGGCGGCGGTCGGATGACGAACGGCCCCACGCAGCACGGCCCTACGCAGCACGGTCCCACGCAGCACAGGGCGGCGTACGTCGCGTTCGACCGGTTCCCGTCCAGCAAGGGGTCGGCGGTCCACATCGCGCAGATGGCCGACGAGCTCTTCACGCGCTTCGGGGGCGGCCTGCTCGCCGCGATCGGCGGGGGCGACCTGCCGCGCTACCAGCGGGAGGGGACGCGGGAGGTCGCGCGATTCGACGCGGCGATCCCCAACCTGATCGACCGGGCCGAGGCGTTCTCCGGCTGGGTCGCGGCCCACCTGCGGCCGCACTGGGAGACGCTGGAGGTCTGCCACGTGCGCGACCCGTGGAGCGCGCTTCCGGCGGTCGCGGACGGGCGGCGCCACAAGGTCGTGTACGAGGTCAACGGGCTGCCGTCCATCGAGATGAGCCACACCTGGCCCTGGGCGGCGCCCGCCACGCTCGCCAAGATCCGCGAGCTGGAGCGGTTCTGCCTGGAGCGCAGCGACGCCGTCGTGGTGCCATCACAGGTGATCGGCGAGGCCGTCCGGGGCCTCGGGGTGCCGGAGGGCCGGATCCACCTGGTCCCCAACGGCGCCGACGTCCGCGAGACGCCGCCGCGTCCCGCGGACGCGCCCGAGCGGTATCTCGTCTACGTCGGCGCGCTTCAGCCGTGGCAGGGCCTGGACGTGCTGATGCGCGCGTTCGCGCGGCTCGCCGACCTGCCCGGCCTGCGGCTGGTGGTCTGCGCGTCCGTCCCGGAGCGGCGGGCCAAACCGGTGCGGCGGCTGGCCGAGCGCATCGGCGTCGCCGAGCGGGTCGACTGGCGGTTCACGCTGCCGCACCACGAGGTCGCCGCGTGGCTCGCGCACGCCGAGGTGTCGGTGGCGCCGCTGACCGGCTGCGCCCGCAACCTGGACCAGGGGTGCGCGCCGCTGAAGGTGATCGAGTCGATGGCGGCGGGCGTCCCGGTGGTCGCCTCGGACCTGCCCGCCGTCCGCGAGCTGATGGCGGACGGGCGGCACGGGCGGCTGGTCCCGGCGGACCGTCCCGCCGAGCTGGCCCGGGCCGTGCGGATCCTGCTGGAGTACCCGGAGGAGGCCGCCGCGATGGGGCGGAGGGGCCGCGCGCACATCGAGGAGAGCCTGACCTGGGCGCGCTCGCGCGACCGGCTGGCCGAGGTCTACCGCACGCTGACACGGGGTCGATAGGTGGTTCGTCATGTTCTGGCGTAAGCAGAAGGCCGCCATCGAGCGGTTCCATCCCCTGCACAAGGCGCTGACCCTGGAGCAGGGCTTCTCCGTCTCGCTGCGGCGGGACGACTGGGAGCCGGTGATCCAGAGCCTCGCGCAGCACGGGGCGCACGTGCGGCGGAACAGATGGCGGCTGCACGCGCGTGTCCCGGGCGTGCTCGTGCCGCTGCTGCGGGTGCTCGCAGCCGACATGCCCCCGGACGGGGTGCTGTCGGTGTCCGCGGACATGCGCGGGCCGCGGGTCCCGGAGAAGAACGGTCCGATGCAGGACCTCCCCTCCCGGCCCCCGATCTCGGGGCTCAAGCAGTGGTACGCGCTCGACCCGTGGCTTCGGATGCGGGCGGAGCTGCGCGACGGCAGCGTCGTCGAGCTCTCGGTCACCGACCGGGTGCGGAACCGCAAGTACCGCAAGAGAAACGCGCGCGGCAAGATCAAGTTCAAGAGCAAGTCGAAGACGGTGCAGCTCGTGCGGGTCACCCGGCGGCTGGCCAGGGACGCGGCCGTCCAGCGGCCCGCCTCGCCGCCGCCCCGCTGGGTCAGGGTGCAGGTGAAGCAGGGCCGGCGGCTGGTGATCCGCGCCAGCGGGAAGTTCCCCGGGCCGGTGGAGGAGGGGATCCTGGTGGACCGGATCCTGCAGGTGTCGACGGAGCCGTTCCGGTGGACGCCGCCCGGCACGGCCGCGAGGAGGACCACATGAACCGCTGCACCGTGACCACCGGGTTCTTCGTGCTCGGACGCTGCGGCCGGTCCGCGGTGGCGGCGTGCCCGCAGTGCGGCCGGCCGGTGTGCGGCGAGCACGCCGGGCCGAACGCGCTGTGCCCCGAGTGCGCCGCGGCGCAGGGGTACCGGACGCAGGACCCGCACCACCCGGGCTGGACGCACGGGTACCGGCGCGAGTACTACCGGGGCAGCTCGCAGACCTACAACGACGGCTACTGGTACTCCTCGTTCGACCAGTACGACCGCGGCGCGTTCAACCCGGGCGACGACTACTCCTACGGCGGCGACTGGGGGCCGGACGACGACACCGGCTTCGTGGACAGCTGATGCCCCGCGTCCTGTGGATCACCGAGCACTACCCGCCGAGCCGGGGCGGCATGGCGCAGTCGTGCGACCGGATCGTGCGGGGCCTGCGGGCCGCCGGCGCCGAGGTCGACGTCGCCCACCTGACCCGGCGGGCGCGGCCGTGGGGCGTGTCGCGCGAGCACGGCGGGCGGCTCGTCACCGCGCCGCTCGGGGACGACGCCGAGCACGCGCTGCGCCGCCTGTGGACGACGATCAACGCCGAGAACCTGGCCGGGTACAGCCATGTCGTGGCGTTCGGCGGCGTCCACGCGATGCTCGCCGCGCCCGTCCTGTCCGCGCTGCTCGGCGCGCCGCTGGTGACGCTGCTGCGCGGCAACGACATCGACGTCGGCGCCTTCTCGATGCGGCGGCGCGGCGTGCTGGCGGACGCGCTGCGCGCCTCGTCGCGCGTCTGCGTCGTCGCCCGCTCGCACGCGCCGCTGGTGTCGGCGCTCGCCCCGGACGCGGCGGTCGTGTTCGTCGCCAACAGCGTCGACACCGCGCAGTGGCGGGTGCTGCCGTCCGAGCGGGAGCGGGGACGGGCCTGGCGGGAGGAGAACGTCGCCCCCGGGCGCCGGACGATCGGGCTCATCGGCCAGCTGAAGGTCAAGAAGGGCGTCGGCTTCTTCCTGGAGGCCCTGGCGGCGTCGCGCCGCACCGACGCCTTCCACCTGCTGCTCGTCGGCGAGGTCGAAGAGTCCGTGCGGGAGTGGCTGGCGGAGCGCGACGTCCCGCACTCGTTCCTGCCGTTCCTGGAGCGGTACGACCTTCCGGCCGTCTACGCGAGCTGCGACCTCGTCGCGCTCCCCTCGTTCTACGACGGGATGCCGAACGTGGCGCTGGAGGCGGCGGCGCTCGGCGTGCCGCTGATCGCCTCGGACGCGGGCGGGCTGGCGGACGTGGCCGACGACGAGATCGGGTTCACCTTCCCGGCGGGCGACCCGCACGCGTGCCGCGCGGCCGTCGACCGGGCCGCGCGGGCGGGCGCCGAGGAACTGGCCAAGCTCGGCGCGGCCGGCGCCGAACGGATCCGGCGCGACTTCACCCCGGCCGCCGAGACCGCCGGCTACCTGGCCGTCCTCGACGAGGCGCGTTGATCCTCTGCTACGCGGCCGGTGACGGGCTGGGGCATCTGACGCGGCTGCGGGCCGTCCTGCACACCCTCGGGCGGGAAGGACCGGTCACCGTCGTGACCGGGTCGCGCTTCGCGGCCGACGCGCGCGTCACCCACGGCTGGGACGTCGTGGAGACCGCCGACCCGGCGGCCCTCCGGCCGGACGAGGTGATCGTGGACGCGTTCCCCGCCGGGCTGCGGGGCGAGCTGACCGGATTCGCCTCCGGTACCAGGACGACGCATCTGGCGCGGCTGCTGCGCTGGGACGCCTACCGGGCTCTGCTCCCGGCGGATCCGCCCCGCTTCGACCGGACGTTCGTCCTTGAGGAACTCGACCCGGCCCACGACGCCTACCTGCGCGCGGTGTCGGACGAGGTCGTGCCGCTGGCGCTCGCCGATCCCCCGTCGGAGCCGGTCGACGTGGACGGCTGGCTCATCGTGCACAGCGGCCCCGACGCGGAGACGCTCCAACTCGTCGCCTACGCGCAGGACATGGCGTCGGCGGAACGGGTCCGTCCGCCGATGACGCTGGTGTCGCCCGCGAGGCCGGACGGCCTGCCCCGGCACGTCGTCCACTTGGACGTCTATCCCGCCTGGGTGCCGGGACCGAACGTCGACCGGATCGTCACCGCGGCGGGGTTCAACGCCGTCCGCCAGTACGCGCCTTGGCGGGAACGGCACCGGATGATGCCGTTCCCACGCGGCCTGGACGACCAGTACACGCGCGCGGCCCGCGCCAGAGGCGGGCCCCAGCGCTAGAAGTAGGTGGAGGTCAGGTTGCCGGTCGGCCAGGTCTTCACGGCGTTCGCGGCCTTGTGCAGCGCCGCGTCGATGTCGGCGTAGTTCGCCGCGGAGCCCTCCTGGCGCTGGTCGAACAGGACGGCCCACGACAGCCCGTCGTACCGCCGGACCAGCAGCGTGTACGTTCCGGCCAGGCTTCCGTTGTGCCAGGTGTTGCGGCCGCCGCCGGTCACGGGGCGCACCTGCCATCCGCAGCCGTAGTACCAGCCGTCGGCGTTGATGCCCGTCTCCGGCTTGGCGAACGCCCTGCTGATGGACGTCGAGGTCAGGATCGACCCGCCGTCGTAGATGCCCGCGAAGCGGGTGAGGTCCATGGCGGTGGCCAGCCAGCCCCCGTGCGCGTCCATGTTCTCCAGGTTGAACGCACCGTACGGGA
This sequence comes from Actinomadura sp. NPDC049753, assembly GCF_040674655.1. Classification (NCBI taxonomy): domain Bacteria; kingdom Bacillati; phylum Actinomycetota; class Actinomycetes; order Streptosporangiales; family Thermomonosporaceae; genus Actinomadura; species Actinomadura sp. NPDC049753. The sequence continues at coordinate 19,642 of NZ_JBFARL010000105.1, forward strand.
AGGGCACCTTGGTGCCGCTGTTGTCGAACACGGTCGCGCCGGTGTAGGTCGAGTAATACGGGGCCTCGCCGGTGACCTTGGTACGCGACCTGCCCAGGCGCATCCGCGTGATGCCGCGGGGAGCGAGCACGGTCTGCCGGACGTAGTCCTGGTACTTCTTCCCGGTGACCTTCTCGATGATCCGGCCGAGCAGCATGTAGCCGTAGTTGGAGTAGACGTAGTGCGTGCCGGGCGCGTGGTCCAGAGCGCGCCCGGACGTGTACTTCACGATGTTCGCCTGCGACACCGGCAGCGCGACGCCGAGCGCCTTGGCGATCGCCGCGTCCCGGAACATCGGGTCGGGCGTGATGTCGCGGTCCCAGCCGCCGAGATGCTGCAGCAGCCGCAGCACCGTGACGTCCTTGAGGCGCGGGTCGGCCGTCGTGGACAGCCCCAGCAGCGTCGCCACCCGGTCGGTGAGCTTCAGCTTCCCGTCCTGGACGAGCCGGAGCACCGCCGTCGCCGTCACGGGCTTGGAGATGCTGGCGATGCGGAACGGCGTGGTCGGCTGCGTCTTGAAGGCGCCGGCCTCGGCGTAGGTGTAGCCGCGCGACAGGATCAGCTTGCCCTTGCGGACGACGGCGAGCTGCCCGCAGGGGATGGCCCGCGCCTGCATGAAGCTCTTGAGCGTGGCGTCGAAGCCGCCGAGGCCGGCGAGCGCCTTGCCGGTCACTCCCCACGTGCGGGCCGCGGCCGCCGCCCGCGCGTTCTTGGTCGACCCGGATCCGCCGGACGCGCAGCCCGCGAGCAGCGTCGGCGCGGCCATCAGACCCGCCGCCTTGCCGAAGTCCCGCCTGCTCAGCTCTGCCACCGCGGCCCCCTGAAGATCGTCTGTCCGGAATGCGGTGATCATGAACCTTAGTGCATTCGATCTTCAGGGGTTCGGGAAACCCGGGGACCGGCCGGCCCCGGAACGGCCCCGGTCAGCCCTACGAACCAGCGCTACTCGGGCGGCGCTACTCGGGCGGCGCTACTCGGGCAGGCGGACGTCGAACTCGATCTCGACCTCGTCGGCGAGCCGGAGCGCGCCGAAGAACGCCGAATAGGGCTTGATGCCCCAGCGGCTCTGCTCGACGGTGACGCCGCCGCGCACCCGGCCGCCCTCCCTGGCGGCCGCGAGCCGCACCGGTTTGACCCGCCCCATGATCGTCAGATCGCCCTCGACGGCGTCCGCGCCGATCGCGGTGGAGACGAACCGGATCCGCGGATACCGCCGGACGTCCAGGACCTTCCGCAGGTTCTTCACGATCTCCCCGCGGTCCTGGTCGGTGAGCGGCTTCACGCCGCCGGCGCCCTCGCGCACCTCCAGCCCGTCCACGTCGACGGTCACCTCGACCGACGAGGCGTCCAGGGGCTCGCGCGCCTCGACCGCCGCCGACCAGCGCGTCGCCTCGATGGTCAGGTCGTGCCCCGCGCGGCGGCCGAGCCCGCTGCGCCCCGTCCGGACGAGCAGCCGCCCGTCTTCCGGCCCGAGCTCGAACGTTCCCTCCATGCTCTCCACCCTGCCACGCGGGTCAGAGGCACTCCACCTCGGCCTGCGGCCGGTACTCGGTGTGGAACCTCTCGCGGCGCACCTCGCGCCCGTCGGCCAGCAGCGTCCGCCACACGTCGACCTCGAAGCCCTCCCGGCCCGCCGTGGCGACGCACTCGCCGCCGCGGCCGACGCCCGGCTCGAAAGGTCTGAACCCGTACCGTTCGGACGTCCGCGACCGCACCTCGTACCTGCGCCGGCCCCACAGGTTCACCGTCAGCGACGCCGCCGAGTAGGCCACCTGGATCCGCACCGGCTCGCGGGTGTCGTTCCTCCAGGTGAAGTCGAGCTGCGGATAGAACACCGCGACCTCGCGCCCCTCCGGGTACTCCGGCATCCACAGGCTGTGGGCGCGGGCCTTCCGGATGTCCAGTCCGGCCAGGAACACCGCGTTGTACAGCGTCGTGGACACCTGGCAGACGCCGCCGCCCACGTCGTCCGCCAGGCGCGAGCCCATGATCGCGGGCGCGGGCACGTACCCACGGCTCCTGGTGCGAGGTCCGACGGCGTCGTTGAACGAGAACGTCGCTCCGGGCTCCACGACCCGTCCGTCCAGGGCCCGTGCTGCGAGCTCGATGTTGCGGACGCGGGGCTCGCCCGGCGCGAAGCGCGTGGTGAACGTGCTCATCAGGCGCTCGGGCGGCAGTGCGCCGGGCCCGTTCCGCCCGGCCGCGTCGCGGTACGGCACGGTCAGCGCCGCCGACACGCCCGACAGCCGAGGGCCCTCCAGGTAGGCGCCCACCAGGAGCCCGGTCGACGCGACGGTGCCCGCCACGATGGGCCACCACCGCCGGACGCCGCGCCGCCCCGCCCGGCGGAGCCCAGGCCCGATCCGCCCCACAGACCACACCCCCCGACGATCCCGACGGGATCTCCCACGGACTCTGCCGCTCACCCGCGGCGGGCGCCCGTGCCTTTACCCGAACAGAACGAACGTCCGAACAACACCGGGCCGGTCACGGGCACCGGGCCGTCCGGACGGCGGCGCGGGGGGAGCGCGCCTGGTGCCGTCAGCGGGCGCGGGCCCCGTCGCGCATGCGCTCGGGGTCGATCTCCCGGCCGGGACGCCGGCGCAGGTACTCGGCCTCCAGCTCGTTCATGCGCCGGGTGTGCTCGCCGTAGGCCTGGTCGGCGGCGTGCCGCAGCGCGTCCAGCCTCGTCTCGTACAGGTGGCCGAGCTCGCGGAACAGGTCGTCGTCGCTGAGGTCGCCGGGCGCGACTCCCAGGTCACGGCTGGTCATCGTGTGATCTCCTCCTTCGTGGGCGTCCCGTGCCTTACCCGGTCACCGGGGCATGAACCGTGAACACCCGGAGTGCACGGCGGTGCTTGCCGAAGCGCACCGCGCGCGGCATCGGCGCCACCTCGCCGTCGCGCGCCAGCCGCAGGTCGCCGGCCGGCGAGATGACCTCCATGCCGGTCGTCCGCCACGAGCGGTACCCGGGCGTCAGGCGCAGGTGGCCCGCGACGATCGCGGCGACCGCGCGGACGCGGGGCGCGCGGCTGCCGGTGGTGACCATCCGCACGTCGAGCCTGCCGTCGTCGAGGCGCTCGCGCCAGGTGGGCGCGGCGCCCCACGAGCCGAAGACGCCGTTGCCGACGAACGCCAGCCAGACCCGCCGGCGCCTGCCGTCCACCATCAGCTCGACGGGCTCGGCGTGCCGCAGCGTGCGGACGGCGGCGACCGCGAGCGCGGGCCACTTCCCGATCCGCCTCTCCAGCCGGACCCGCCGCTCGACGACCTCCGTGTAGGCGCCGATGCTCGCGGTGTTCAGGAAGACCTGCTCCGCCTCGTCCCCCGCCCCGGCGGACACGGGCGTCACGAAGGAGACGTCGGCGCGGCCGATCCGCCCTTCCCGGTAGGCCCTGAGCGCCTGCGTCGCGGTCTCGACGCCGACCGAGCGGGAGAAGTGGTCGAACGTCCCGCCGGGGACGACCAGCAGCGGGACGTCGCGGCCGAGCGCCGCCCGCGCGGCCGCGTTCACGGTGCCGTCGCCGCCGACCACGGCCAGCACGTCGGCCCGCTCGGCGGCCTCGGCGCACGCCTTGTCGACGTCCGCGCCCGGCTCCACCCGGACGATCTCCGCCGCGGGCAGCTCGGCCTCGATCAGCGCGAGCGCGATCTCCGAGCGCCTCGGGAGGATCCCGGCGTCCGTCTCGGCCGAGGGGCCCGAACCCAGGTTGACGACGGCCACCACGCCCCGCCCGTCCTGGGCGGCGCGCACGCTCCCGCCCTCGTCCGGGGCCAGGCGCGCCACCGGAGGCCGCGAGGGCCACACCATCCGCGTTCCGACCCCGGCGAGCGCGCCGATCCCGAGGCCCGCCAGGACGTCGCCCGGATAGTGGGCGCCGGTGTAGACGCGGGAGAAGGCCACCGCCGCGGCCGTCGCCGCGACCGGGACCGCCACCGCCGCGGGCGCCTCCAGCGCGACGCCGGTCGCGAACGCGGCGGCCGAGGCGGAGTGCCCGGAGGGGAAGGCGTGCGAGGTCGGCAGCTTCCACCGGATCCGGATCGGGGGGACGAGGTCGACGACGGGGCGCCTGCGGCGGAAGGCCTGCTTGCCGACGATGTTCACCGCGGGGCTCGCCACGGCGATCGCGATGGCGCCGCGCAGCGCCGCGCGGCGCAGCCGCGGCCGTCCCGCGATCCCCATCGCGCCGGCCGCCGAGAACCACAGCACCCCGTGGTCGGCGAACCGCGACAGCCGCGGCAGGACGTACTCCAGCCCGCGCAGCCGCGCCGCCGCCACCTGATCGAACGCCCACCGGTCCATCCGGCCGAGCCTGCGCAGCAGGGGGACGCGCTGGGGCCAGGCTCGATGCTCCTGAGCCTGCCGCGACCGGCGCCGGGTGACGGACCGTGACGGCACGAAAGTGCGCCGTGAATGGTTGACGCGCATGACCCGGGTATCCCCAGGGAGGCCGACATGATTCCGTAAAGATCTCAAATCGGGGGTCACATGCGGGCGAACGTCACTGTGGACTCAGCGACTGCAATAGGCTTCGCGACATGAGTCACCCGGAACGGCTCGGAACCCCGGGTGGCGAGTCGGTCGGGACGATCGCGGAGCCTCCTCACGTGAACGGGACCCTGGCCGACTACGCCGCACGATACGGGCTGAGGCAGAGCGCTGCGCGCCCCCCGCTGCGCAAGTACATCCAGGATGTGTGGGCTCGCCGGAACTTCATCTGGGCGTTCGCATCCGCCAAGAACATCTCGATGTACACCGACTCCCGACTGGGTCAGGTGTGGCAGCTGCTGACCCCGCTGCTGAACGCCGGGGTCTACTTCCTGATCTTCGGTCTCCTGCTGAACACCAAGCGCGGAGTGCCCGACTTCATTCCCTTCCTGGTGACGGGCGTGTTCCTGTTCGGGTTCACCCAGCGGTCGGTCACATCGGGCTCCAAGTCCGTCGGCGACAACCTCTCGCTGATCAGGGCGCTGCACTTCCCGCGCGCCACGCTGCCCCTGGCGATCGCGATCGTGGAGCTGCAGCAGCTGCTGCTCGCCCTGGTCGTGCTGTTCGTCATCGTTTTCGCGTTCGGCGAGCCGGTCAGCTTCCAGATGCTGCTGTTCGTCCCGGTGATGGCGCTCCAGCTGATGTTCAACGTGGGCATCAGCATGGTCATGGCGCGTCTCGGCGCGTTCAACCGCGACATCACCCAGCTGCTGCCGTTCGTCATGCGGACCTGGCTCTACATGTCCGGCGTGATCTTCAGCCTGCCGTCGCTGATGAAGCCGGGCTCCCGGCTGGCCGACTACCCGTGGCTGGGCGAGCTGCTCCAGCTCAACCCGGCGTACGTCTACGTGGAGCTGAGCCGGCACGTCCTGCTCGGCGAGTACCGGAACTACGTCGGAGGCCTCGCGCACGCCACCTCGACGGGGCAGCTGTGGCTGTACGCGATCGTGTGGGCCGCGGTCATGCTGGTGGGCGGATTCCTGTTCTTCTACCGTGCCGAGGAGCGCTACGGCCGTGGCTGACACGAAGGTCCGCGGGACCCTCCAGATCGACCCGACCCGGGAGCCGATCGTCGTCGTCGACGACCTGCACATCGTCTACCGGGTGTACGGCGCGGGCGGCAAGGGCAACGCCGCGAGCGCGTTCTCGCGCGTCCTTCGCCGCAAGCACCGCCCGTCGATGACCGAGGTCCACGCGATCAAGGGCCTGTCGTTCGTCGCGTACCGGGGCGAGGCCGTCGGCATCATCGGCACCAACGGCTCCGGCAAGTCGACGCTGCTGAAGGCGATCGCGGGTCTGCTGCCCCCGCACAGCGGCGGCGTCTACACCGACGGTCAGCCGTCCCTGCTGGGCGTGAACGCGGCCCTGATGAAGGACCTCACCGGCGAGCGCAACATCGTCCTCGGCTGCCTGGCGATGGGCATGACCCCGGCGGAGACGCGGTCCAAGTACAAGGAGGTCGTCGAGTTCGCCGGGCTGAAGGAGGGCTTCATCCAGTACCCCATGCGGACGTACTCCTCCGGCATGGGCGCCCGCCTCCGGTTCGCGATCGCCGCGGCCAAGACCCACGACGTCCTCTTGATCGACGAGGCGCTCGCCACCGGCGACGCCAAGTTCCGGACCAAGAGCAAGCGCCGCATCGACGAGCTGCGCAAGGACGCCGGCGCGGTCTTCCTCGTCGCGCACCAGCTCGACACGGTCAAGGAGATGTGCGACCGCGTCATCTGGATCGACGAGGGCCGCATGCACATGGACGGCGACCCCGAAGAGGTCGTCGCCGCCTACATCGAGGCGACCGGCAAGTAGCGCGGCGGGCCCGGCGCCGCGGGGCGCCGGGCGATGATCGTGACGCCGCCGGGTGCGCGAGGGGGCCGTGAGAACGCGACGCCCCCTGGTAGAGATGTGGTGTCACGATGATCCTGATGGAGGAGGTCGCCATGCCCGGCAAGCCCCCGCTTCCGCACGAGCACCTGCCCGAGGTCCCCTCGTTCACGGTCGCCAGCGACGACATCGCCGAAGGCGAGCGGCTCGCTGACCGGCACGTGTTCGACGACTGGGGTTTCAGCGGCGGCAACGAGTCGCCGCACCTGCGCTGGTCGGGGTTCCCGGACGCGACGAAGAGCTTCGCCGTGACCTGCTACGACCCGGACGCGCCGACCGGCAGCGGCTTCTGGCACTGGTCGCTGTTCGACATCCCCGCGAGCGTCACGGAGCTGCCGACGGGCGCCGGGACCGAGGACGCCAAGGTCGGCGTCCACGCCCGCAACGACTACGGGGTCAGGGCGTTCGGCGGCGCCGCGCCGCCGCCCGGCGACCCGCACCGCTACGTCTTCACCGTCCACGCGCTGGACGTGGAGTCGCTCGGCCTCGGCCCGGACACCTCCCCGGCCGTCGTGGGCTTCAACATCACCGCCCACACCCTGGCGCGCGCAACGATCATCGCCGAGTTCGGCGTCTGACGCCACCCGCACGCCGAAGCCGTCCCGGAGTCCTCTCAGGGGCGGCTTCAGCCGGTTCCGGCAGGTCTAGTCGGCTCCGATGAGGACGTCTCCCACGGCCGTGCGGCGGTAGAGGACGGAGCGGCCGCTGCGCTCGCGCGTGACGAGCCCGGACTCCCGCAGCACCGCGAGGTGGTCGCCGATCCCGCCGACGCTCATCCGGAGGCGGGCGCTCAGCCAGCTGGTCGTGGCGGGCTCGGCGAGCACGCGCAGCAGGTCGGCCCGGGTGCGGCCGACCAGCCTGGCCAGAGCGTCCTCGCCGCGCGGCTCCCGGCTCTCCCAGAGGGCCGCCACTCCCCTGGCCCGGTACATGAGCGTGTACGGCCAGTCCTGTTCGAGCGCCGCGCCGAGCTCGGCGAAGACGACGGGCACGAACGTCAGCCCGGCGCCGCCGAGGCGGTAGGTGGCGTCGCCGTGGATGTCCGCCTCAATGACGCCGTCGCGCCAGCGCACCTTGCGGGACAGGCCGTCCAGCGCCGCCGCCCAGCCGTAGGCGGCCAGGCGGCCCGCGCGGTGGACGATGTCACGTTCCACGATCGAGCGCAGCACCGGCCAGTCCGGCTCCAGGAGGGCGCGCCAGGCCGTCTCCAGGCCCGCCGCGAGCCGCTCGACGACGTCGGGGGCCTCCAGCACCTCCCGGAGGGAGGCGTCCGGCTCAGGCAGCCCCTCGAGGTTGCGGGCGAGTTCGCGGCGCGCCTGGTCGAGCGGCGTCGCCCGGACGGTCGCCAGCTGGTCGGCGACCGTCAGGTTCGGGCGGGCGGGCGGCGGGACGACGAAGTCGGCCATGTACCCGTGCGGGCGGCGCAGGAAGGCCAGCGCGCGCAGGGCCGGGTCCCCGGCCACCCGGCGGTACGCCGGCCGGACCCGCTCCACCCAGGGGCCGAGGGGCCCGACGGGCATCCGGCCCGCGACCACGCCGAGCGCGCTGTGCACCTCGATCAGGGGGGCGACCCCGAAACGGCTGGCCGCGAGGTCGCCCGGGCCCACCACGATGCGGTACATGTTTCGCTCCTCCCCGAAACATTGTCCCGCACGGGGCCGGCGCCCGCAGAGTCGCCGCCATGACCGCTCCTTCGACGACCTCCGCGCGGTACCGCGACGTGTTCGGCGTGCCCGAGTTCCGGACGCTGTTCTCCCTCCAGACGCTCCAGGTGGCCGGCGACTCGGTCCGCACGATCGCGCTGTCGGTCCAGACCTTCGAACGCACGGGCTCACCGGTCGCGGCGGCCCTCGTCTTCGCCGCCGGGATGCTCCCGTACGTGGTCGGCGGCGCCCTCCTGCTCTCGCTCGCCGACCGCGTCCCGGCGCGGCGGCTGCTCACCGGCTACCACGTGCTGCGCCTGGCGGTCACGGCCGTCCTCGCGGTGGGCGGGCTGCCGCTGCCGCTGATCATGGCGCTGCTCGTCGCGGTGGGGCTGTTCGCCCCGGTCGGCAGCGCGACCGTCCAGGCCCGGCTGCCCGTCCTGCTTCCGGGGGACGGCTACGTCCTCGGACGGTCGCTGTTCACGATGACCAGCGCGGGCGCGCAGATCGCCGGCCAGGCGGTGGGCGGGCTGCTGCTGTCGGTGCTCGCCCCGGCCGGGACGCTCTGGCTCGCCGCCGCCGGCGCGGCGCTGGCCGCGGGCCTCGCCCGCTTCCGCCTCCCGGACGCGCCGGCGGCGGCC
>NZ_JBFARL010000106.1:0-28281 GCF_040674655.1 Actinomadura sp. NPDC049753
TCCCCGAGATCGAGACGCGCCAGGTCGTCTACACCTCCCGGGACGGGACCGAGGTGCGCCGGCGAGGCCGCCCGCGGCGAGCGTCGACCCCTCCGCCAGCATCGTGGTGGCCTGGGCCGGGTCGTCCATGCGGGTCTGCCCGGCGCCGCCCGGGCCGCTGCCGATCAGCGCCATCATGATCTGCTGCGCGGTCGGCCGCCGCTCCGGCTCCTTGACCAGGCAGGCCGCGATCAGCCGGTGCAGGTCGGCGGGCACGCCGTCCAGCGACGGCGGCTCGTTCATCACCCGGTTGATCACCGCGACGACGGTGTCGTCGCCGAACGGCGGGCGCCCGGTCGCGGCGAACACCATCGTGGTGGCCCAGGCCCACACGTCCACGGCCTCGGTGAGGGTGGCGCCCGCCACCTGCTCGGGCGCCATGTAGGACGGGGTGCCGATCGCCTTGGTCGCGTTGGTCTGCCCGGTGTCCAGGGCCCGCGCGATACCGAAGTCGATCACCCGGGGGCCGTCCGGGGCCATGATCACGTTGTGCGGCTTGAAGTCGCGGTGCACGATCCCGGCCTGGTGGATCGCGACGAGCGCGGTCGCGGTGCCGATCGCGAGCCGGTCCAGCGGCGCGCCGCTGATCGGGCCGGTCTCGGTGACCTGCTTGTACAGCGACGGCCCCGGGACGTACTCGCTGGCGATGTAGGGCTGGTCGCCGGCGACGTCGGCCTCCAGGACCTGCGCGGTGCAGAACCGCGCGACCTGCTTGGCCGCCTGCGCCTCCCGGACGAACCGGTTGCGCGCCATCGTGTCGCCGGCCAGGTCGGCGCGCAGGAGCTTGATCGCGGCACGGTTCCCGGAGGCGTCGACCCCGCCGTAGACGACGCCCTGGCCGCCCTCGCCGAGCCGGTCGACGATCTCGTAGGAACCGAGCCGCCGGGGGTCTCCCGGCTGCAGCTCAGGCATTGACATACTCCTCAGCCCGCGACGACGAAAGTGCTTGGGGAAGCTTTGAGCTTACGCGAGCGCGGACACGGGCACGGGACATTCCCGTCCACCACGCGACGACCCGTGATCATAGAGGGCAGGAGGCCACCGTGCGCCGCAGTTCCGGACCGTCCTGGCAGACTCGGCTGCCATGAGCATCAGCTATCCGCGGCAGAGCGCCCGCACGCGACGGTTCAGCCTCGGCGTCCCGCGCGCCTTCCAGATCGCGCCGGACGGCTCGCGCGTCGCCTTCCTGCGCACCCGCGCGGGCGACGATCCGGTGACCTGCCTGTGGACGCTGGACACCGCCACCGGCGAGGAGGAGTGCGTCGCCGACCCGGCCGCGCTGGACGTCCCGGGCGAGGAGGATCTGCCCGCCGAGGAGCGGGCCCGGCGCGAGCGCGCCCGCGAGCAGGCGGGCGGCATCGTCGGGTACGCGACCGACCGCGCCATGGGGCAGGCCGTGTTCACCCTGGGCGGGCGCCTGTACGCCGTCGACCTCGACACCGCCCTCGTGCGGGAGCTGCCCGCCCGGCCGCCCGTCTTCGACCCGCGCCCCGACCCCGCGGGCCGCCGCGTCGCCTACGTGTCCGGCCGCACGCTGCGGGTCGTGGAGCTGGACGGCGCGGACGACCGCGCGCTCGTCGAGCCCGAGTCCGACCAGGTCTCCTACGGCCTCGCCGAGTTCGTCGCCGCGGAGGAGATGGGCCGGATGCGCGGCCACTGGTGGTCGCCCGACGGCGGGACCCTGCTGGTGGCGCGGGTGGACGAGACGCCGGTGCAGCGCTGGCACATCGCCGACCCGGCCAACCCGGACCGGCCGCCGTCCGAGATCGCCTACCCGGCGGCCGGCACCCCGAACGCCCTGGTGTCCCTGGTGCTGCTGAAGGTGGACGGCGGGCGCACGGCGGTGGCGTGGGACCGCGGCATGTTCCCCTATCTCGTGACCGCCGTCTGGGACCGGCACGGCCTCCTGATCGTCGTGCAGCCACGCGACCAGCGCTCCCAGCGGGTGCTGCGGGTCGATCCGACCAACGGCGAGACCGCGCTGCTCCACACCGAGCACGACCCGGTCTGGACGGAGGTCATCCCCGGCCTGCCCGTCCGCACGCACCGCGGCGACCTCGTCTGGGCCACCGAGGACGCCGCGACCGACACCCGCCGCCTCACGGTCGCGGGCGAGCCCGTCACGCCCGGCGGCCTCCAGCTGCGCTCCGTGCTCGGCGTGGACGGCGAGTCGGTCCTGTTCACCGCCTGGGACGAGCCCACCGAGGTCCACCTCTACTCCTACGAGAACGGTGAGGTGACCCGCCTCAGCGAGGGGCAGGGCGTCTTCGGCGGCGCCAGGTCCGGGGGCGTCACCGTGGTCTCGGGCGCGCGGCTGGACCGCCTCGGCTCGCAGGCCGAGGTGCGCACGCCGACCGCGGTCCACCCCGTCGCGTCGTTCGCCGAGACCCCGGTGATCACGCCGCGGGTGGAGCTGCTGCGCGCCGGCGACCGCGAGCTGCGCACCGCCGTCGTGCTGCCCACCGGCTGGGAGCGCGGGGACGGCCGCCTGCCCGTCCTGATGGACCCCTACGGCGGGCCGCACGCGCAGCGCGTCCTCGCCGTCCAGCGCTCGTACTGCGAGGCGCAGTGGCTCGCCGACCAGGGCTTCGCCGTCGTGATCGCGGACGGGCGCGGCACTCCCGGACGCGGCCCCGCCTGGGAGCGCGCCGTGCGCGGCGACTTCGTCGGCCCCGTGCTGGACGACCAGATCAGCGCGCTGATCGAGGCGGCCCGCAAGCACCCCGCCGCCCTCGACCTCGACCGCGTCGGCATCCGCGGCTGGTCCTTCGGCGGCTGGCTCGCGGCCCTGGCCGTCATGCACCGCCCGGACGTCTTCCACGCGGGCGTCGCCGGCGCCCCGGTCACCGACTGGCGCCTGTACGACACCCACTACACCGAGCGGTACCTGGGCCACCCCGACGAGGAGCCGGAGAACTACAGCGACAACTCCCTCCTCGACAGGGCCGCCGACCTGAAGCGGCCACTGATGATCATCCACGGTCTGGCGGACGACAACGTGGTGGCCGCGCACACCCTGCGCCTGTCCTCGGCCCTCCTGGCCGCCGGCCGCCCGCACACCGTCCTCCCCCTGTCGGGCGTCACCCACATGACCCCGCAGGAAGTGGTCGCCGAAAACCTCCTCCACATCCAAGTCCACTTCCTGAAAGAGGCGCTCGCGAGCCAATGACCTCGGCGCCGACCTCGGCCACCACCTCGGCCGGCGACGACCTCAATGGCCGCGATCGCGTCCGAAGGCAGGTTCGAGCGAAGCGAGAACCTGATCGCGTAGTGAGCCGCAAGGCGAGCCGGAGCGATGCCAGCGATCGCCGCGTTCTTCGACGATGGAGGGCCGTCAGGCCCGAAGGAGGAGAAGAACGCCATCAACGCCGCCAGGAGCTCCAAAGCGCCGCGTAGGAACCTTGGGCGGCCAGGAGTTCTTCGTGGGTGCCGAGTTCGGTGATGCGGCCGTTCTCCACCACGGCCACGCGGTCGGCGTCGTGGGCGGTGTGGAGGCGGTGGGCGATGGCGACGACGGTCCGGCCGTCCAGGACGGCGGCGAGCGAGCGTTCCAGGCGGCGGGCCGCACGCGGGTCGAGCAGGGACGTCGCCTCGTCCAGGACGAGCGTGTGCGGGTCGGCGAGGACGAGCCGGGCCAGCGCGAGCTGCTGGGCCTGGGCGGGCGACAGGGGCTCGCCGCCCGAGCCGACGGCGGTGTCGAGGCCGGGGCCGTCCCAGTCGACGGCGGCCAGGGCCTGGCGGACGTCGTCGTCGGAGGCGCCCTCGCGGGCCATCACGAGGTTCTCGCGGAGGGTGCCGCGGAACACGTGGTGCTCCTGGGTGACCAGCGCGACGTGGCCGCGCAGGTCGTCCAGGGGCAGCTCGACCAGCGGGACGCCGCCGCCCGCGCCCACGGTGACCGCGCCCGCGCGCGGCCCGTCGACGCCGGCGAGGAGGCGGCCGAGCGTCGACTTGCCCGCGCCGCTGGGCCCGACCATCGCCAGGCGCTCGCCCGGCCTCAGGTCGAGATCCACGCCGTGCAGGACGTCGTGGCCGCGGCGGTAGGAGTAGTGGACGCCGCGCGCCGCGATCCGCTCGCCGGCGGGGCGGTCCCCGTTCGGCGCGCGGTCGGGCGGGACCTCGCCGACGCCGAGCAGCCGGGCCAGGGACGCGCCGCCGAGCTGGAGCTCGTCCAGCCACTGCATGAGCGTGTCGACCGGTTCGATGAGCTGCTGGGCGTACAGCGTCGCGGCGGTCACCTGCGCGAGCGTGGCCATGCCGTTGATGTAGAGCAGGCCGCCGACGAGCAGGGTCGACACCACGGGCAGGACGAAGCTCATCTCCATCACCGGGAACAGCACCGTGCGCAGCCGCAGCGTGTACCGCTCGACCTCGTAGGACGCCGCGATGTCGGCGTCGCCGCGCGCGTGCCGCCGCTCGGCGAGCCCGAGGGCCTCCACGGTCCGGGCGCCCTGGACGGTCTCGGTCAGCCCGTCGGCGATGCCCGCCCACGCCGCGTTCTCGCGCAGGTAGCCCTTGTGGGCGCGGGGCAGGTACCAGCGCATCACGGCCACCAGCATCGGCACCGCGACCAGGGCGGGCAGCGCGACGAGCGGTCCGTTGACCATCAGCGCGGCGACGGTGAACCCGCCCACGACGACGGCGACGAGGGTCTCCGGCATCGCGTACCGGACGGAGGTGCTCAGCGTGTCCACGTCGCGGGAGGCGCGGGTGACCAGGTCCCCGGTGCCCGCGCGCTCGACCGTCGACAGCGGCAGGGCCATGACGCGGTCGACGAACTCCTCGCGGAGCTCGGCCAGCACCCGCTCACCCAGCTTCGCCGACGCCAGGTAGGCGTACCGGATCAGCACGCCCTGGGCGACCACGAACCCGGCGATGGCCAGGCCGGTGGTGTCGATGTCGGCGCGGCCGTCGCGGACGCCCTCCACCAGGGAGCCGAGCAGCCGCGGCGTGACGAGCCCGGTGAGGGCCGCCAGCGCGTGCAGGGCCAGCACTCCGGCGAGGTCGCGCGGGTGCCGGAGGACGAGCCGCCGCGCGTAGGCCCGCACCTGCGCGGGCGTCGCGACGGGCAGTATCCGGGCGCTCATGTGCCCGCCCTTTCCGTGGTCTCGCCCCGGGTCACGGTCGCCGCGTAGCGCGGCTCGGTGTCCAGCAGCTCCCGGTGCGTCCCCTCCGCGACGACCAGGCCGTCGCGGACGAAGGCGACGTGGTCGGCGCGGTCCAGCATCAGCGGGCTCGTCGTGCAGACGACGGTGGTGCGGCCCGCGCGCGCCTCGCCGAGCCTGCCGGCGATGCGCGCCTCGGTGTGCGCGTCCACCGCGCTGGTCGGCTCCACGAGGACGAGCACGTCGGGGTCGGCGGCGAGCGCCCTGGCCAGGCGGAGGCGCTGCTGCTGGCCTCCGGAGAACTCCCGTCCGGCCTCGGCCACGTGCGCGTCGAGCCCGACCGGGTCGACGACGTCCTCGGCGCAGGCGGCGCGGATCGCCGCCCGGAGCGCGGGCTCGCCGGCGTCCGGTGCGAGCGACTCGGCCAGCGGGCCGGAGAACAGCCGGTCCTCGTTGACCGCGACCAGGATCCGCTCGCGGACGTCCGCGACCGCGCGCAGCGGGACGCCGCCGAAGTCGACCTCGCCGTCGGTGTACCGGCCGAGGCGGTCGGCGACGGCCTGCGCGTCGCGCGGGTCGGCCGCGGCGATCGCGGTGATCCGGCCCGGCCGCACGACCAGCCCCGAGGCGATGTCGACGAGCTCGGCGTCCGCCGCCGGACGGGCCGTCCCGGCGGCGGGCAGCTCGGGGTCCAGCCGCAGCAGCGCGGTGACCCGGCCCGCCGCCACCAGCCCCTTGGTGATCTTGCTGGCGGCCTCGCCGAGCGTCTTCAGCGGGACGATCAGGAACACCGCGTACCCGTAGAACGCGACCAGCTCGCCGACGCCGATCGCCCCCCGCACGGCGAACCGGGCGCCGGCCCAGGTGACCAGCGCGATCAGCAGGCCGGGCAGCAGCACCTCGGCGCCGTTCATCCGCGTCTCGGCCCGCGCGACCGCCACCCCCGCCTCGCGCACCCGCTGCGACTCGGCGCGGTAGCGGCCGGAGAACAGCGCCTCCCCGCCGATCCCGCGCAGCACCCGCAGCCCCGCGACCAGGTCGGTGGCGTGCGTGGTCAGCTCGCCGACCAGCTCGCGGTGCGCCTGCTCCCGTTCGCGGTAGGGGCGCAGCAGCGGGGCCGCCGCCACCAGGATCAGGGGGACGCCGACCAGCACGATCAGGCCGAGCGGCGGCGACGTGGACAGCAGGATGCCGGCCACGACGACGATCGCGACCACGGCGCCCGACCCGCGCGCCACGATGTCGATGGTGTCGCCGATGTGCGAGACGTCGGAGAGGCCGACGCTCACCACCTCGCCGGCGCTCAGCCGCTTCGGCAGCGTCGAGCCGAGGCGGGTGGCCTGCCGGGTGACGAGCTGGACGGTCCGGTACGCGGCGGAGAGCCAGTTGAACACGGCGCACCGGTGCCGGAGCACGCCCGTCACGGCCTGCACGGCGCCGAGGCCGAGCAGGACCGCGGCCCACGTCACCAGGGCGCCCTCGTCCCGCGCCGCGACGCCGTCGCCGATGGCGCGGCCGAGCGCGGCGGGCATCAGGGCCTGGCTCAGCATCCAGGCCACGCCGAAGAGGGCGCCCGCGGTCACGCTGCGCCACTGGACGCGCAGCAGCGACAGCAGGTAGCGCGCGGGGGATCCTCGGTCGGCGCGGGAGGCGCTCCAGGGATCGGGGGACGTCGTCCGCCCTCGCACAACGTGGTCGGGGCCGCCAGGATCTTTCACCGGCAACGGCTTCACCCGACGAAGGTTATGCAGCGGAACTCCCGGCGCACGACTGGTTTTTCAGCAGCGCAAACGAGTTTCGGCCCGTCCGGAAGCACCGGCAAAGGCAGGCTCAGGGGGTGCGCCCGGACGCGTGGACACGCTAAGGTCGTCACCGTACGGAGCGATGCTTCCTCCGCTCCATGAGCCGGGACCCTTGGCGGCTAGGCCCACGCCGCCGCCCCGGCGCGGCCCGTGCCGCTCCCCGTTTCCGCGGGGACGAGCGGGACGACGCGGTCTTTGCCAGTGCCGTCGCCAGCCCGACATTCCGGAAGCCCTGTGAGCACCATCAGTCACCAGACGCATCCCCTCACGCCAGGTATCGAGGACAGGATCGAACTGCTCCTCATCGACGACGACCCCACCGACGTGCTCATGGTGGAGAAGATGCTCGCCGACAGCGGCCTGGACGCGGGGATCACGGTCGCCTGCGACCTGGACGCCGCGAGGCGCATGCTGACGCGGCGCGTCCAGTGCATCATCGTCGACCTGTCCACGCCCGGCATCGACCGGCTGGAGGGGCTCCGGCGGGTGCTCGCGCTGTCCGGCCCCGCCGCCGTCGTCGTGCTGACCGGCCTGGACGACGGCCGCCTCGGCGTCCAGGCGGTCGCCGCCGGCGCCGAGGACTACCTGGTCAAGCAGGAGGTCGACGGGCCGCTGCTGGCCCGCGCGATCCGCTACGCCATAGAGCGCAAGCGCTCGGAGGAGACCGAGCGGCGGCTCGTGGAGGCCCGCATCCTCGGCCGCGAGAACGCGCGGCTGGAGCGCGGCCTGCTGCCGGTCCCGCTGATCGAGGACCCGACGCTGCGGCACCACACCCGCTACCGGCCCGGCCGGCGGCGGGCGCTGCTCGGCGGCGACTTCTACGACACCGTGCAGACCGAGGGCGGCGCCGTCCACCTGATGATCGGGGACGTCTGCGGGCACGGACCCGACGAGGCGGCCCTCGGCGTCCAGCTCCGCATGGCGTGGCGGACGCTCGTCCTCGCCGGGCACACCGGCGAGCAGCTGCTCGGCACCCTCGACACCGTCCTCGGGCACGAGCGGCGCAGCGAGGAGATCTTCACCACCCTCTGCATGGTCACGATCGCGCCGTCCCGGCGGACCGCGCGCATGCACCTCGCCGGCCACCCCGCGCCGCTGCTGTTCCGCGGGGAGCCGGGGGCGGGCGGCGAGGTCGCGGCCCTCCCCGACTACGCCCACGGCCCGGCCCTCGGCCTGGTGCCCGGCGCCGAGTGGCCGACCACCGAGATCGACCTCGGCGAGTCGTGGAGCCTGATGCTCTACACCGACGGCCTGATCGAGGGGCGGGTCGGCGAGGGCTCGGACCGGCTCGGCACCGAGGGCCTGGTCGGCCTGGCCCGCACCGCGCGCACCGGGGGCGCGGCCGGACGGTCGCTGATCGACGCCCTGGTGACCGAGGTGGAGCGCCTCAACGGCGACGCCCTGACCGACGACCTGGCCGTCCTGCTGCTGTCGCGCCAGGCCGGATCGGACCGGCCAGGGCGCTGACCACAAGCCCCTGACCTCCGTCAATGTCTTCTGGGTCACTCCCCGGCAGAGTTCCCCCACCGCCTGTGAAGTCCCTCACCCGCACCTGTGTCACGGAACGGCCACAAGGCGCGTGCGGCGTGTGTTCATAGCCTGTGGCTATCGCCACCAGTGCGCTCATGACTTGGAACGAATCGCCGAGCCGGACATAACGTGCAGGTCGTGGCTATAGCGATACCTGCGATCTACCGATCCACCGTCGGCAAGAAGGCCGTGATGGCCGTCACCGGCGGCGTCCTCGTGCTGTTCCTGGTCCTGCACATGATCGGGAACCTGAAGATCTTCCTCGGTGCGGAGGATTTCAACCACTACGCCGAGTGGCTGCGCACGATGGGTGAGCCCGCGGTGCCGCGGCGGACGGTGCTGACGGCCCTCGAGCTGGTGCTCGGCGTCTCCGTCGTGCTGCACATGTGGTCGGCGGTGTCGCTCGCCAAGCGCGCGGCGCACGCGCGTCCCGTGAAGTACCAGTCGAAGAAGAAGTCGCACGCGCAGGGCTACGCCGTCCGGACGATGCGGTACGGCGGGATCATCATCGCCGTCTACGTCATCTGGCACCTGCTGGACCTCACGTTCTTCGCCCTGAACCCCAAGGGCGCCGACGCCACCCCCTACGACCGGGTGGTCGCCGACTTCGACCCGTCCCGCTGGTACATCACGGTCTGGTACGTCGTCGCGGTCCTGCTGGTGGGCCTCCACCTCAACCACGGCATCTGGAGCGCGTTCCAGACGCTGGGATTGCGCACCCCCCGCAGCCACAACGCCCTCAGGGGCCTCGCCGCGACCACCGCCGCGCTCGTCACGCTCGGCTTCGTCGCCGTCCCCGTCTCCATCACGTTCGGATGGGTGAGCTGATCCATGGCAGCTGACGACATGACAACCGGCTTCTACACGACCGGCGAGCCGATCGCCGACGCCAAGGCCCCGGCGGGCGCCATCGAGGAGCGCTGGACGACCCGCAAGTTCGAGGCCAAGCAGGTCAACCCGGCCAACAAGCGCAAGAAGAAGATCATCATCATCGGCACGGGGCTGGCCGGCGGCTCGGCCGGGGCCACCCTCGGCGAGGCCGGCTACCACGTCCAGCAGTTCTGCTTCCAGGACTCCCCGCGCCGCGCCCACTCGATCGCCGCGCAGGGCGGGATCAACGCCGCCAAGAACTACCGCAACGACGGCGACAGCGTGTACCGGCTGTTCTACGAGACGGTCAAGGGCGGCGACTTCCGGTCCCGCGAGTCCAACGTGTACCGGCTCGCCGACATCTCGCGGCAGATCATCGACCAGTGCGTCGCGCAGGGCGTCCCGTTCGCCCGCGAGTACGGCGGCCTGCTCGACAACCGCTCCTTCGGCGGCACGCAGGTCTCCCGCACGTTCTACGCGCGCGGGCAGACGGGCCAGCAGCTGCTCCTCGGCGCCTACCAGGCGCTGATGCGGCAGGTGGACGCCGGGAACGTGGAGCTGTACCCGCGGCACGAGATGCTCGACCTGATCATGGAGGACGGGCGGGCGCGCGGCGTCGTCGTCCGGAACCTGATCAACGGCGAGGTCAAGCACTACACGGCGGACGCGGTGGTGCTGGCGTCCGGCGGCTACGGCAACGTGTACTTCCTGTCCACGAACGCGATGGGCTCGAACGTCACCGCGTCCTGGCGCGCCCACCGGCACGGCGCCCTGTTCGCCAACCCCTGCTACACCCAGATCCACCCGACGTGCATCCCGGTCAGCGGCGACCACCAGTCGAAGCTGACGCTGATGTCGGAGTCGCTGCGCAACGACGGCCGCGTGTGGGTGCCGAAGAAGGCCGGCGACACCCGCAGGCCGTACGACATCCCCGAGGACGAGCGCGACTACTACCTGGAGCGCATCTACCCGTCCTTCGGCAACCTCGTCCCGCGCGACATCGCCTCCCGCGCGGCCAAGAACGTCTGCGACGAGGGGCGCGGCGTCGGCCCCGGCGGGCTCGGCGTCTACCTCGACTTCGCCGACGCGATCGCGCGCCTCGGCCGGGACAAGGTCGAGGCCAAGTACGGCAACCTCTTCGAGATGTACGAGCGCATCACCGGCGAGAACCCCTACGACACGCCGATGCGCATCTACCCGGCCGTCCACTACACGATGGGCGGCCTGTGGGTGGACTACGACCTGGAGTCCACGATCCCGGGCCTGTTCGTCATCGGCGAGGCGAACTTCTCCGACCACGGCGCGAACCGGCTGGGCGCCTCCGCGCTGATGCAGGGCCTCGCCGACGGCTACTTCGTCCTGCCGAACACCATCGGCGACTACATCGCCCGCAACAACCTCCCCCCGGTCGCCGAGACGGCGGTCAGCGAGGCGGAGGAGCGGGTGCGGACGCGGATCGAGCGGCTGCTGTCGATCGACGGCGACCGCTCCGTCGACTCCTTCCACCGCGAGCTCGGCCACATCATGTGGGAGTACTGCGGCATGGAGCGCACCGAGGAGGGGCTGCGCAAGGCGCTGGACCTCATCCCCGCGCTGCGCGAGGAGTTCTGGACGCGCGTCAAGGTCACCGGCAAGGGCGAGGAGCTGAACCAGCAGCTGGAGAAGGCGGGCCGCGTCGCCGACTTCTTCGAGCTGGCCGAGCTGATGGTCATCGACGCGCTGCACCGCGCCGAGTCCTGCGGCGGCCACTTCCGGGCCGAGAGCCAGGACGAGGACGGCGAGGCCAAGCGCGACGACGAGAACTTCGGCTACGTCGCCGCCTGGGAATGGGCCGGGGAGGGCGCGCAGCCCGTCCTCCACAAGGAGGCCCTCAACTTCGAGTACGTCAAGCCCACGCAGAGGTCGTACAAGTAATCATGAAGCTCACACTGCGCGTCTGGCGCCAGAGCGGCCCGCAGGACAAGGGCGGGATGGTCGAGTACAAGCTCGACGACGTCTCCCCCGACGCCTCGTTCCTGGAGATGCTGGACGTCCTCAACGAGAAGCTCATCGCCTCCGGCGAGGAGCCGGTCGCGTTCGACCACGACTGCCGCGAGGGCATCTGCGGCATGTGCTCGCTGGTCATCAACGGCACCCCGCACGGCCCGGAGCGCGCCACCACCACGTGCCAGCTCCACATGCGCAAGTTCAAGGACGGCGAGGTCATCGACGTCGAGCCGTGGCGGGCCAAGGCGTTCCCGGTGGTCAAGGACCTGGTCGTCGACCGGTCGGCGTTCGACCGGATGATCCAGGCGGGCGGCTACATCACCGCGCCGACCGGCACCGCCCCCGAGGCGCACTCGACGCCCGTCCCGAAGCCCGACGCCGACCGCGCGTTCGAGGCCGCCGAGTGCATCGGCTGCGGCGCCTGCGTCGCGGCCTGCCCGAACGGCTCGGCCGCCCTGTTCCTCGGCGCCAAGGTCACCCACCTCGGCCTGATGCCGCAGGGCCAGCCCGAGCGCTGGGACCGCGTCGTGTCCATGCTGGACACCCACGACGAGGAGGGCTTCGGCGGCTGCACCAACACCGGCGAGTGCACCGTCGCCTGCCCGAAGGGCATCCCGCTGGACGTCATCGGCCGGCTGAACCACGACTACCTGAAGGCGACCGCCGGCGGGAAGAAGCGGTAGCGGGCGCGGCACAGGGAGCGATCCCGGCCGCCGCTGTTCTCGGTCCCGCCCGGAGTACCGGGCGGGACCGTTCTAATGTGTCCGCATGACCGTCACACTTCTCCCCTACCACCAGGACGAACGGCTCCCCGACGCGTCCTTCCCCCTTTCCGGTCTCGACGTCGTCCCCGTGACGCCGGAACTGCCCGACGGCGACGTGTGGCAGCGCATCGCGGCGCTGTTCGAGCCGGTCGTCGCCGAGGTCGCCCGCCAGATCGACGGCGGCTCGATGCCGCGCGTGGTGTCGGGCGACTGCCTGACCTCCGAGGCCGTCCTCGCGGGCGTGCAGAAGGCGGGGGTGGACGCCGCCGTGGTGTGGTTCGACGCGCACGGCGACGTCCACACGGTGGACAGCTCGACGTCCGGCTACCTCGGCGGGATGCCGCTCCGGCAGATCCTCGGCGCCGACACCGCGCTCCTCCCCGACCGGCTGGGCCTGCGCACGCTGCCGGAGGACCGCGCCGTCCTCGTGGACGCCCGCGACCTCGACCCGGCCGAGGCGGAGTTCCTCGCGTCCTCGCAGGTCAGACGCTGCCCCGTGGACGACGTCGTGCTGCCTCCGGGCCCCCTGCTGCTGCACGTCGACGTGGACGTCATCGACGCCGCAGACCTGCCCGGGCTGAAGTTCCCGGTCGGCGGCGGGCCCTCCTACGACGCTGTCGTCGCGTCCGTCCGGCGGATCATGGCCACCGGCCGCGTGGCCGCCCTGGACGTCGCCTGCCCCTGGCATCCGCCGGAGGGCGGTGACGACGCCGTCCGCGCACGGCTGCTGAAGGACCTGCTGACCGCCTGATCCGGCGCCGGGCCGGGCCGCTCAAGCGCTTCGACAGGGGCTGATCTTGCCGTAGCATGCTGCCGCACATGCATAAGGGGGTGCATATGCACGAGCTGATGCACTGTGCAGGCGGCGCCGGCCCGGCGGTGCACCGGACCATCCTGTGCCTGGACGTCGAGGGCTACGGGCGCCGCACGAACGGGGGCCAGCTCGCCGTCCGGGCGGGCTTATACCGCGCCTTACGGCGGGCCCTCGACGAGTCCGGCGTGCCCGCGGCCTCCTGCTACTGCGAGGACCGGGGCGACGGGGCGATGATCCTCATCCGTCCGGACGTGCCGAAGGAGCTGCTGGCCGGCCCGTTCCCGGCGCGGCTGGCCGCCCTGCTGGAACGGCACAACGGCGCCGCGCCGCCGGACGCCCGCATCAGGGTCCGCGTCGCCGTGCACGCCGGCGAGATCCACCACGACGACCACGGCGTCGCCGGCACCGCGATCAACAAGGCGTTCCGGCTGCTGGCCGCCGCCCCCCTCAAGGACGCGCTGCGCGCCTCCCCCGGCGTCCTCGCACTGATCACCTCCGGCTGGTTCTTCGAGGAGGTCGTGCGGCAGAACCCCGCGTGCCGCGCGGCCGCCTTCCGTCCCGCCCTGGTCGCGGTCAAGGAGCTGCGGGAACGGGCCTGGATGCGGCCGCCGGACTCCTGGCCGCATGCGGACACCGACCGGGTCCTGCGGCTGCTCGCCCTGCACCCCGGCGCGGAGATCTCCGTCCCGGCCGCGGCCGCCCTCATCGACGTCCCCGACGCCGAGGCGCGGCTCCTGCTCGGCGACCTCGGCCTGGTGGAGCGCGCCGAGGGCCGGTACGGGGTGCCCGTCCTCGCTCCCGGCCCCGACCCCGGCCCCGGGCTCGCGCCGCACGAGCGCTCGGCCGCCGTCCGCCGCCTCCTCGGCTGGTACCTCGGCACCGCCGGCAACGCGCGCCGCCTGCTGTCCCCCGACCGCGCCGCCGCCCCGCCGCTGCCGGACGAGCCGGGCCGCGCCCTGCGCTTCGCCTCCGCGGCCGAGGCCCGGCGCTGGTGCGAGACCGAGCGGGCCAACCTGGTCGCCGCCGCCCGCGCCGCCGCCGCCGAGGGCCACCACGACATCGCCTGGCGGCTCACCCTGTTCCGCGGCGCCTGGACCGACTGGAGCGAGGCGCTCCGCGGCGGCCTGGCGTCCGCGCGCCTCCTCGGCGACGACCGCGGCGCCGCCTACGTGCTCGGCGGCCTCGGCTACGCCAGCCAGAACCGGTGGCGGTTCGAGGAGTCCGCCGAACTGCTCACCGCGGCCTGCGAGGTGTTCTCCCGGCTGGGGGACGTCCGGGGCGAAGCGTGGGCCCTGCACGGGCTCGGCTACGCCTGCCGCCGCCTGCGGCGGTACCGCGAGGCGGTCGTCCACCATCGCCGGTCCGTCCTGCTGGCCGCCGCGGTGGGCGACCGCCGCGACACAGGGCGAGCGCTGACGGCCCTCGGTTACGCCTACGCCGGGCTCGCCGACTTCGGCTCGTCCCTGGACCACTTCGAGCAGGCCCACGGCATCGCGCTGGAGGCCGACGGCCGGACCCTCGGCTGGGCCCTGCACGGGCTCGGCTACGCCCACCACGGCCTGCGCCGCCTGCACACCGCCATCGTCCACTACGAGAAGGCGCTGGACGTCTTCCGCGAGTTCGGCGACCGCCCGGGGCAGGGCGAGGCCCTCTACAACCTCGGCCGCGCCCACATGCAGATGTCCCGCCCCGACGCCGCCCGCGACTGCTGGCTGCGCGCCCTCGCCATCTTCGAGGACCTCCGGACCCCGCAGACCGCCGGCGTCGTCGCCCGGCTCCGCTCCCTCGATCCGCGATCATGAGGGCATGACCCTCCAACAGCACCTGCGCCGGGCCGCCGAAGACTCCCTGCACTCGTTCCCCGAGGAGCTCCGCCCCGACATCTACGTCATCTCGCTCCGGATCTCGCACGGCGAGTTCTCGACCGTCCACGAACTCTGGGACTACCCCTACGACCCGTACATGGCGATCGGCTACAACACCGAGAGCAACGTCCGGCAGAACCTCGAACGCTCCTCCGAGGACCCGCTGGAGGTGCGCTGGAGCTACGCCTACATGCTGCTGGAGGAAGCGGGACCGGCGGGCCACCACCCCGCCGACCCCGAGGGCACCGCCCTCTACCTGGAGGAGGTGAAGCGCCTCGGCCTCTGGTACGAGCCGGGCGGGGACGCGGAGGACGAGCAGGACGAGCAGGACGAACGGCTCTGCGCCCACTTCGACGACCTCTGCATCGACGCCGCGCGCCACCTGCATTCCACGGGCCTCGTCCAGAAGGTGCTGGGCCGTGAGGTGCCGATCGTCCTCTTCGACATGTTCCGCATCATCGAACCCGACGCCACCCAGGCAGCCAACCCGCCCCACCTCGTCCCTCCCGACTACCTGGCCCTCCAGCAGGGCTGACGCGGAGCGAGGCCGCAGGAAGCGGTCGCCCTAGACTCGTCCCTATAGGCCGATACCGGAATGCCGTCCATGTTCAGATATGGCGGGCCCCACACTGATCCGCCAGTTCCCCATCCGGGATTTCACCGCACCCGGGGCCGTGGATATACCGAGTCGTCGTCAGATCATTTCTCCCGCCTGGCCGGTTCCTGCCACGGACCGGCAATTCTGTGGACGTGGCGCACCGGAAGGAGGTTAGTTGGCCAAGGGCAGATCTTCAGGAAAGGCTCGGGCGATGAAGGCGACGCGATCGGTCTTGCCGGCTGTCATGGCCACATTGATCATATTCAATTCGGCGTCCTGCGATGACTCGGGCGGTTCGAGCGATCCCGGCGGCTCCGGCAACGGGCCGAGGTCCGCTCCGGCGTCGCACGGGCAGGGCAATCCGAGTCCGCCGCAGCTGTCGGCGTCTCCGCCACCGACCGATTCCGGTGAGGGCGGCACCCCGGCCCCCTGACGCAGGTGCCACCGACTCCGTCCGCGGCCGAGAACACCGAGGAGTCCGGCGAGCGCACTCCCGGACCGAGTGCGGGCTGGACGGCCGGCTTCCATGCCGTCGGCAACGTCCTCACCCAGACCACTCTCCTCGCCGCGGTGCTGTACTACTTCGGTTGGGCCCGAAGTTATGCGCTTTATCCTTATTTCGGAGTCGAACCCTCGATGCTTCGGCTCTCGGTGACCGACTATGTGCTCCGCAGCGTCGTCGTCACCATCCGCCCCTCGGTCATCTCGGCCCTGATAGTCCTGGGCGTGGCATGGGCGCACCGCGCGCTGAAACTGGCGGTCGCCCGGCGACCGCCCGAGGGACGCCGACTTGTTCTGCGCATCGTCACCATCGCGTGCGGCGGAATCGGGACGGCGCTTTCCGTCGCGGGCGTCCTCGGCTTTTACGACGTCGTCGTCTACAGCATCCGCTATCCGCTCGTCCCGATCTTCATAGGGAGCGGGATCGCACTGGTGATGTACGCCGCGGCCTGGAGCGGCGCGACCCCGCAGGACCCCTCCCCCGGAAGACTCGGAGGCTTCCAGGCCGCCGTGGCGGTCGTGCTCGGCGCCGTACTGGTCCTCTGGACGGTAGGGGTGTTCGCGCATCTCGATGGAGCCGACTCCGCCCGGACGATCGAACAGCGGCTCGGCGAACGTCCGGTCGTGGTTCTCTACAGCAGAACCGACCTGGGTTTGTCGGCACCGAGAACAGGCCTCCAGATGAAACGCCTTCGCATCGAGCACGGCGAGTACCTCTACCGGTACACCGGTTTGCGGCTTCTGACGTACTCCAATGGGAGATATGTCCTTCTGCCCGAGCACTGGGGCCACGCTCGCGACCCGGCCTTCGTCCTCGATGAGCGCGATGGCCTGAGATTCGAGATCCGCCACGCCTGAGCCAAGGACGGGCGCGGGAAAGGCCGTGAGGGACGTCGCGGTCAGGCCGCGGCGGGCCTGGTGGCGGGCTGGAACTTGAAGGAGACGGCTTCCATGAGGCTCTTGTGGAGGGTGTTCTGGAAGGCGGCCAGACGCCACTCGCCGTCGGCTCCGCGGACGACGGTGTTGGTCTGGAGCTTCTTGAGCCTGCCGGGAGCCTTCTTGTAGGTGTCGCCGCGGGTGAGGACGACGGCGGTGCCGGGGCCCGTGAGGCGGACGTCGATGATCTCGCAGGCCAGCCTGGTGCCCTTGAGGAAGCTGTCGAAGAGAGCCTGGGGGCGGGGGGCGGCATGTCAACATCCGGCGACGCGTCCGAGACCTACCGGCGCTATCTCAGCGCCGTCATGCTCCATGGCCACGCCGGCGCACGGGCCTGCGACCTGGGCGGCACCGACCTGTACGCGCTGAACATCCTCGATCTGGCGGGCGCGATGACCCCCGGCGAGCTGTCCGCGCGGACGGGTCTGACGACGGGGCCGACCACCCGGCTCATCGACCGGCTGGAGCAGGGCGGCTACGTACGGCGCGTCCCGTCCCCGGACGACCGGCGCAAGGTCATCGTCGAACCGGTCGGAGCGCCGGCCGACCTGGACCGCGTCCTCGCGCCCGCGCGCCGGCGGATCGGCGAGATCCTCGGCGGGTACACCGACGAGCAGCGCGAGGTGCTGTTCGACTACTTCACGCGGGCGGCGACGGCGTTCCGTGAAGCCGCGGAGGAACTCCGGGACTAGGCGTCGACCAGCGTCTCCACGCCGGCCGGGAGGCTGCCCGCCAGGGCGGCCTCCACGAGGAACGCCTGAAGGGTCTCCTGGAACGCGCGGGCCGCGTGGGTGAGCTCGACGTCCTTGCGATGGGCGAGCGCGATGGTGCGGAGCAGGCCGGGACCGTGGCGGCCGCGGCGCGCCTCCTCGTCGGCCAGGACGAGCGGAGTCCCGCGCAGGCCGGGGCGCCCGGCCAGCACCATGCTCGGGACGACCGCGATACCGAGGCCGACCTCCACGAAGCGCAGGACGGCGTCCATCTCGCCGCCCTCGACCGCGAACCTCGGTTCGAACCCCGCGGCCCTGCACGCGCTGATGGTCGCCTCGCGCAGGTCGTAGCCGGGACGGAACATCACCAGCGGGTGGTTCCGCAGGTCCTGGATGCGCAGGTACGAGCGGCGCGGGAGCTGGGGAGGCTTCGGCAGGCGCTCCGGGGCGCCCGGCTCGGGGCCCGCCGGGGAGGCCACCACCAGGTACTCGCGCAGGATCGGCGTGGTGTCCAGGGGCGGGTCGCCGTGCAGGGGAAGGATGACCAGGGCCATGTCCAGGGAGCCGCGCGTCAGCTCCCGGACGAGGTCCCGGGAGCCGCCCTCCTCGACGATGAGCTGGATCCCCGGGTACGCGTCGTGGAAGCGGCGCAGGACGTCCGCCAGCAGGCCCGCGCACAGGGACGGCGTCGCGCCGAGCCGCACCCGCCCGCGCTTGAGGCCGACCAGCTCCTGCACCTCCAGGCGGGCCGTGTCGACGTCGGCCAGGATGCGCTTCGCCAGGGGAAGCAGCGCCTCACCGGCGGGAGTCAGGGTGATGTTGCCCCGCGCGCGGCTGAACAGCGACACGTTCAGCTCGTTCTCCAGCGCGCGGATCTGCTTGGACAGCGAAGGCTGCGCGACGCGCAGCAGCTCGGCGGCCTGCGTGAAGTGGCGTACCTCGGCGACCGCGACGAAGTAGGCGAGCTGCTGCAACTGCATCCTGCACAGCGTACGGGCCACGGCGGCGCCTGCCTCGCACCGGGTCAGCGCGCCCGGCGAGGGACCAGCGCGCCCGGCACCGGGTCAGCGCGCCTGGCGGCGTAAGGCCTTGAGGTCGTGCACGATGACGCGCCGGCGGCCCGTCTCTATCCAGCCGTGCCGGCGCAGCGTGCGCAGCGCCTTGCTGACCGCCTCGCGGGACGCGCCCACCCAGCTCGCCAGCTCCTCCTGCGAGAGGTTCAGCGTGATCTGGAGACTGTCGCCCCCTGCCGCGCCCGTCCGGTCGTAGGGCACGCCGAACCGCTCCGCCAGCTCGACGAGGCGCTGCGCGACCCGGCCCGTCGCGTCGAACATGCCGAACTCGACGCGCTTGCGGTCGGCGTCGCGCCAGCGCTGGCACAGCATCCGCATGATGAGGACGGAGACGCGGCCGTGCGCCTGGAGGAACGCCCTGAACTCCTCGGCCGTCACCGCGAGCGCCCGGACCGGTTCGAGCGCCGTGACCGTCGCCGAGCGGGGCAGCCCGTCGATCGCGGCGACCTCGCCGAGCAGCGCCCCCGGACCGCGGACCGCCAGGAGGGTCTCCCCGCCCATCTCGCGGTAGGCGCACGCCTTGACCCGGCCCCGCAGCAGGATCGCCACCCAGCCGGGGTCCTCCCCCTCGACGAAGAGGGTCTCCCCCCGGTCGAATTCGCGGACGCGGCCGCGGGCCGCCAGTTCCTCGCGTTCCGCGGGAGTGAGATCGCCGAGGAAAGAACCTTCGGGGGCGCTCATGCCCACAACGCTAAAGGGCGTGAAGCGTTCCCGCCTCCCGGTAAAGAATCACGGTTCAATCACGCGTTGTGTGCACTTATCCCTACTCGAACATTCGAGGGTGCGCCAGTGTTGGACACGGCGTGCACGGCCGGAGGTCGTCTCGGCGTCCACGGCGTTCACGGGGAACGGCGGAACGGCGGGCGGCGGGCCGGGGGCGCGCCGCCCGCCGGGCCACGGAGCGCCGCCTGCCAGAACGGCGCCCCGTGACGGGAGCGGCGGAAACGCGAACCCCCCCGTCGCGCGGGGCGGCGGGGGACGTTCGCGAGAGGCCGTGCGGTCAGGCGGACGGGGTGTCCTGGCCCTTGCGCACGATGCCGAGCTTGCTGCCGAGCCACACCAGCGGGTCGTACTTGCGGCCGACGACCCGCTCCTTCATCGGGATCAGCGCGTTGTCGGTGATCTTGATGTGCTCGGGGCAGACCTCGGTGCAGCACTTCGTGATGTTGCAGAAGCCGAGACCGTGGTCGTCCTGCGCGATGTTGCGCCGGTCGGCCTGGTCGGCCGGGTGCATCTCCAGTTCCGCGATGCGCATGAGGAAACGCGGCCCCGCGAATTCGGGCTTGTTCTCCTCGTGGTCACGGATGACGTGGCAGACGTTCTGGCACAGGAAGCACTCGATGCACTTGCGGAACTCCTGCGAGCGCTCGACGTCCACCTGCTGCATGCGCAGCTCGCCCGGCTTGGCGTCGCCCGGGTCGAACGAGGGGACCTCCCGTGCCTTCTGGTAGTTGAACGACACGTCCGTGACCAGGTCGCGGATCACCGGGAAGGTGCGCACCGGGGTGACGGTGATCGTCTCCTCCGGGTCGAAGGTCGACATCCGGGTCATGCACAGCAGCCGCGGCATGCCGTTGACCTCCGCGGAGCACGAGCCGCACTTGCCGGCCTTGCAGTTCCACCGGACGGCGAGGTCGGGCGCCTGCGTGGCCTGCAGCCGGTGGATGATGTCGAGGACGACCTCGCCCTCGTTCACCTCGACGGTGTAGTCGGTGAGCTCGCCCGCGCCGTCGTCGCCGCGCCAGACCTTGAACTTCGCCTCGTAGCTCATCGGCCGTCCTCCTCGTTCTCCGCGGCGTCGTCCGCGCCCGGCTCCGGCGCGACCTCCGCGTCGTCGGCCGGGTCCTTCCCGGCGAGGGGCGCCGGCAGCTCCTCGGCGGTCAGGTACTTCTTCAGCTCGTCGTTGTCGAACAGTTCGAGCAGGTCCTGCCGCATCGGCGTCAGCGGCTGGCGCCTCAGCTCGACGTGCGGCGAGGACGGGTCGCCGGCCAGCGAGCAGACGAGGTTGACCTTCCGCCACTCCGGCGACATCGCCGGGTAGTCGTCGCGGGTGTGGCCGCCGCGGCTCTCCTGGCGCTCCAGCGCCGCCTTCGCGACCGCCTCGGACACCAGCAGCATGTTGCGCAGGTCGAGCGCGAGGTGCCAGCCCGGATGGTAGCCGCGCCCGTCGCCGACCGCGACGGGGTCGACGCTGACGGCCGCGACCCGCTCGCGGAGCTTGCCGAGCGACTCGATCGCCTGCTTCAGCTCCTCTTCCTTGCGGATGATGCCGACCAGCTCGTTCATCGTCTGCTGCAGCTCGGCGTGGACGGCGTAGGGGTTCTCGCCGCCCTCCCGCTCGAACGGGGCCATCGCCTCGGCCGTCGCCGCCTCGATCTCGGCGTCGGGGACGGCGGGACGCGCCGGGAGGGCGTCCACGTACTCCGACGCGCCGAGCCCGGCCCGGCGGCCGAACACCAGGAGGTCCGACAGCGAGTTGCCGCCGAGCCGGTTCGAGCCGTGCATGCCGCCGGAGACCTCGCCCGCCGCGAACAGGCCGGGCACCTTGGCGGCGCCGGTGTCGGGGTCGACCTCCACCCCGCCCATCACGTAGTGGCAGGTCGGGCCGACCTCCATCGGCTCCTTGGTGATGTCGACGTCCGCCAGCTCCTTGAACTGGTGGTACATCGAGGGCAGCCGCTTGACGATCTCAGCGGCGCCGCCCGGCATCCGGTCGACGACGGTGAGGAAGACCCCGCCGTGCGGCGATCCCCGTCCCGCCTTGACCTCGGAATTGATCGCGCGCGCCACCTCGTCGCGCGGTAGCAGCTCGGGCGGGCGCTTGTTGTTGTCGGGGTCGTCGTACCAGCGGTCGCCCTCCTCCTCGGTGGTGGCGTACTGGTTCTTGAAGACCTCGGGGATGTAGTCGAACATGAACCGCTTGCCCTCGGAGTTGCGCAGGACGCCGCGGTCGCCGCGCACCGACTCCGTCACGAGGATGCCCTTGACGGACGGCGGCCAGACCATCCCCGTGGGGTGGAACTGGACGAACTCCATGTTCAGCAGCGATCCGCCCGCGAGCAGCGCCAGCGCGTGCCCGTCCCCGGTGTACTCCCAGGAGTTGGACGTGACCTTGAACGCCTTGCCGATGCCGCCGGTCGCCAGCACCACCGCGGGCGCCTCGAACACGACGAACTTGCCGGTCTCCCGGACGTAGCCGAACGCGCCGCAGATCTTCCCGTCGGCGTCCTTCAGCAGGCGCGTGACCGTCGTCTCGGCCCAGACCTTCAGCCTGGCCTCGTAGTCGCCGTGCTCGGCGTGGTCCTCCTGCTGGAGGGCGACGATCTTCTGCTGGGCGGTGCGGATCAGCTCCAGGCCCGTCCGGTCGCCGACGTGCGCCAGCCGCGGGTACTCGTGCCCGCCGAAGTTGCGCTGGCTGATCTTGCCGTCCTTGGTGCGGTCGAACAGCGCGCCCCACAGCTCCAGCTCCCAGATGCGCTCCGGGGCCTCCTTGGCGTGCAGCTCCGCCATGCGCCAGCTGTTCATGAACTTGCCGCCGCGCATGGTGTCGCGGAAGTGGACCATCCAGTTGTCGTTGGCGTTGACGTTGCCCATCGCGGCGGCGGCCCCGCCCTCGGCCATCACCGTGTGGGCCTTGCCGAACAGCGACTTGGAGATGATCGCGGTCTTCTTGCCCTGGAGGCGCGCCTCGATCGCCGCGCGCAGCCCGGCGCCGCCCGCGCCGATCACCACGACGTCGTAGAGGTGCCTCTCGATCTCAGTCATGATTCCTTGGCCTCAGTTGAAGATGCGCAGGTCGGAAATGGTGCCGCTGGCGACCAGCGCGACGTACAGGTCGGCCACCACCAGCGAGCCCAGGGTGATCAGGGCGTACATCCCGTGGCGCTGGTTGATCTTGGACACCCAGCCCCACATCCGGTAGCGGAAGGGGTGCTTGGAGAAGTTCTTCAGCCGGCCGCCCACGATGTGCCGGCACGAGTGGCAGGACAGCGTGTACAGCCAGAGCAGGACCACGTTCGCGACCAGGATGACCGTGCCGAGCCCGATGCCGAACCCGCCGTCCTTGCCGTGGAAGGCGCGGACCGCGTCCCAGGTGTTGATCAGGGAGATCGCGAAGGCGGCGAGCCAGAAGTACCGGTGCAGGTTCTGGCCGATCAGGGGGAAGCGGCGCTCACCGGTGTACTTGCCGTGCGGCTCGCGGACGGCGCAGGCGGACGGCGCCGCCCAGAACGAGCGGTAGTAGGCCTTGCGGTAGTAGTAGCAGGTCAGCCGGAACAGCAGCAGGAACGGCAGCGAGATCGCCGCGAAGGGGATCCAGCCGCGGGTGGCCGCCGGCAGGAAGGTGCCGAACTCCGCCGCGTCGCCCGTGTGGCCGTCCACCGTGACGTTGTTGCAGATCTCGTTCAGGCACGGGGAGTAGAACGGCGTCAGGTAGTGGAACTCCGGCACGTAGAAGGCCGCGCCCCAGAAGGCCCGGACGGTCGCGTACACCACCCATGCCGTGAAGATCACGAAGGTCGTGACCGGATACAGGCGCCAGTTGTCCTTGCGGAGGGTGCGTTCCTTGATCTGGGCGCGCGACTTGGCCGGCGCCTCCACAGTGGTCATCGATCGCTCTCCTGAGCTCGGGTCGTCGTGTCCCCGTACCACGGTCCGCGCGCACCATGCGGCCATTCGCGCCTCGGCCGGCGGCGGGGCGCCCCGGCCGGGCCGCGCGCGGCGGCCGGAGGCCGTGCCGCATGCGGGCCGTGACGCCTCGTGTGCGCTTCCAGCGAAGCGACCCTACGCCACCCGCCAGGAGCTGTGACATACATAACAGGCAGACCCGCATGTGACCCTGACCACAGACTTTAGCCCGTTCAACGCCCTTTCGCGCCCCTCGGGACCCATAACCAGTCGTTATGATCAAACTGAATCGAGACGAGACCGCTCCGGCATGGCCGCCCGGTCGCCGGGCGTGTGCTTCAGCACGGTCCGGGCGAAGTGCTCCTCGGCCTCGCTCGTGCGTCCGGCGCCGTACACCCGCAGCACCTCGGCGAGATCGGGGAAGCGGTCGGCGATGAGCCCGGCGGCCGCCTCGATCTCGGCGGCGGACGCCACCTCGCGCAGCAGGGCCTGGACGAGCCGCGCCGGCTCGGCCGCCCCGCGTCCGCCTTCTCGCTCCGCCGCGCGCTCGAGGCTCGACGGCGCGGGCCCGGCGGGGACGCGCCCGGAGACCGCGCCGCGCATCCCCGACGTCGTGGCCGCCGACTCCGCCTTGATCTCCTCCAGGCGCGCCTGGACCCCGGCGGCGGTCAGCGCGTCGAAGCCGGGGGCCGCGACGAGGTCCTCGACCGCCATCAGGCGGTGCAGGACGGCCGGGTTGCTGATCTTGGCGCGCTGGCCGGACATGAGCTGGGAGAGCATCGGCGCCGAGAGCCCGAGCACGCCGGCGAGCCCCGACTGCGACATCCCGAGGCGGCCGAGCAGCGGCCGGACGCGGTCGCCGAGCGGTTCTCCGTACCACTCGGTCTGCAGCGCACGGTTCCGGGCGATCGTGTCCTCGGCGACGCTCACCTCACCGGCCCCCCTTGACGATTTACAGATGCAAACGCTAGATTCGCGACCGCACATGGTTGAGCGGGATCCGCTGCCATCGTGCCACGGAAAACCGCATTTGCATATGTGACAGATCGGAAGGATCGACGATGGGCCTGGCACATCGCCTGGGCGCCGCCACCGCGACGGCCCTGCTCCTCACCGGCGGCCTGGCCGGCTGCTCCCTGCCGGGGACGGACGGGCCCTCGTCCTCGTCCTCGTCCCCGTCCGGCGGCAGGAAGGCCGAGGGCGCCGTGGGCGGGGCGGGCTTCGACAACGCCGCCAAGCCGGTGGTGAAGGGCACCTTCGACAGCCCGATCGCCCAGGGCGCCAAGATCGACATCGCGGTCATGGGCCTCAGGGCGAAGGGGAGGCTGGCCACCCTCAACGTGCAGCTCACCCCGCACGTGCCCCCCGGCGGACCGACCCGCGTCAACGCCTACCGCCTCAACGGCGAGCACGGGCTCGGCACGGCGCTGATCGACCCGGTCAACCTCAAGCGGTACGTCGTGGTGAAGGACTCCGGCGGCAAGGACCTGCAGACCGACGAGATTTTCACGAACATGGCCAACGACCAGGCCACCCCGTTCTCCTTCACCTTCGCCGCCCCGCCCGAGAACGTGAAGTCCGTCGACCTGCAGATCGGCATATGGCCCACCTTCCGCGACGTCCCGGTCGAGCGGTGAGCCGCGTGCGCCGTCCGGCCGTCCTCGCGGGCGCCCTGGCCCTCGTGCTCGCGGTCCCGGCCGTCGCCGGGGCCGACCCCGGAGTCCCGGACCAGAACCTGGCCCAGAGCGTCCTTTCGATCGAAACCGACGCCTCCGTGCACGGCATCGACCTCCAGCAGGCGGTCATTCCCCTGGAGGAGGAAGAGGCCGGCGGGCGGCAGGTCACCGTTCGCATCTCGGCGGACGTCCTGTTCGACTTCGGCAAGGCGACGCTCACCGGCGCCGCGCGCCGCCGCATAGCCGAGCTGGCGCCACGCCTCCGCGACGCCCGGGGCGCCGTCCAGGTGTCGGGGCACTCCGACTCCGTCGGCGACCCCGCCTACAACCTGGCGCTCTCCGAGCAGCGCGCCGAAGCGGTCAAGGCCGAACTGGCGGGCGTCCTGACGGGGACGAGCCCGCGGATCGAGGCCAGGGGCTACGGCGAGACCAAGCCCGTCGTCCCCAACGAGCAGGGCGGCAAGGACGACCCCGCCGGCCGCGCCAAGAACCGCCGAGTCGAGATCGTCTACGAGAAGGGCTGACATCGTGCGGCGGTGACGGCCGACCGGGGCGGCCCGGCGGCGGCATCGCCCGGTCCCGTCTCACGCGGGTGCTGGCGGCGGGCCCAGGTGGTCGAAGATCTGCAGGGGCTCGCCGTCCAGCGTGCGGACGGGGAAGCGCAGTTCCAGCCGGCACGCCGCCAGCGCCCGGCGCGCCGCCTCGGCGTGCGCGGGGCGCTGCGCCGGGTCGGCCGCGCACAGATGCGCGACCACCGCCCACAGCAGGGGCGGCACACCGGGGGGCGGCACGCCGATGCGCTGGCGCGGCGCGGGGTCCCCGGCGCCGGTCAGCATCCGCCAGGCGACCATGCCGGCGGCGTACAGGTCCTGCCGGGGGCCGGGCCGGTCCCAGTCGAGCACCTCGGGAGCGAGGTACCCCGGCGTCCCCACGGCGAAGCCGGTGGTGGTGAAGCGCTGGTCGTCCTCCCCCAGCGCGATCCCGAAGTCGGCGAGCCGCACGTGCGGCGCCCCGACCGGGCTCGGCTCCAGCAGCAGGTTGGCGGGCTTGACGTCCCGGTGGACGACCCCGGCGCCGTGGATGTGGCTCAGCGCGGCCAGCAACTGGTCCAGGACCTCGGCCGCGTACTCGGGCGGAAGCCTGCCGTAGTCCCCGAGGAGCGTCTCCAGCGACCCCCCGCGCACGAGGTCCATGGCGAGGAGCACGTCGTCGTACGCCATGCACGAGGCGTAGGGGGTCAGCACGTGGGGGTGCGCCATGCGCAGCGCCCGTTCCCGGACGACCCGCAGCATCGACGTGGGGCCCTGCTGCCGGACGAGCTTGGCCGCGCAGTACCGCCCTTCCGCGCGGTCGTACGCGCGCCACACGCGGCTGGTCCCTCCCACCCCGATCCGGTCGAGCATGGTGAACCGCCCGCCGATCACCCACCCCGAATCCACGGCACCGATCGTACGGAAGGCCGCCCGCCCCGCGACCCCAGATTCCGCACGCGTGTCAACAGAACGGGCGTTCTAGGCATCTAACACGTGGAGGTACAGGCTCCCCCAGTCGGCGGCCTCCCTAAACTGACGGACCACGCAGACCACGTGCCCTCCCCAGGGCCCGCCCCGGAACGGGACCGATGAGCGACAAAGACCCTCGCCGCGACGACCTCGCGGGGGACGAGGCCGCCCGCCGGCCACCGGCGGACCCGGAGGCGGCCGGCGACACGGCACCGGATTCCCCGGGAGGAGACGCTTCCGCGGAAGCCGGGACGGCCTCCGGCACCGCCGCGTCCGGACAGGAGGACGGTGCCAAGGAGGCGGATGCGCCCGGCGAGGCGGAGGCGGATGAAGGCGGGCCGGACGACGCCGCGCCCACCGGGACCGCCACCGGAGCCCGGCGGGGCGGCGGGCGGCGGAAGGGGCTGCGGTGGGTCGCGGTCGGCGCGGTCGCGCTGCTGCTGGCCGCGGGCGGCGGCGCGGCGTGGCTCTACCACGACCTCGTCGGCGGCATCGAGCAGAAGCACGTCAGCGACAAGCTCGGCGCGAACCGGCCGAAGAAGCTCAACAAGTCGCTCAACATCCTGCTGATCGGGTCCGACACGCGGGAGGGCGAGAACTCGGAGTACGCGGTGCCGGGGATGGCCGGGGCGCGGTCGGACACCACGATCCTGCTGCACCTCTCGCCGAACCGGGACCAGGCGATCGGGATCAGCTTCCCGCGCGACTCGATGGTGAAGATGCCGACGTGCAAGAAGGAGAAGGGCGGCACCGTCCCGGCACAGTTCGGAATGCTGAACGCGGCCTTCGCGTACGCGGGTCCGACGTGCACGTGGAAGACGCTGGAGTCGCTCACCGGCATCCACATCGACCATTTCGTGCAGGTGGACTTCGCCGGGTTCAAGCGGATGGTGGACGCCCTCGGCGGCGTCGAGATCTGCGTCGACAAGCCCGTCAGGGACCCGAGGGCCGAGCTCTACCTGAAGGCCGGGAAGCAGACCGTGAAGGGCGACGACGCGCTCGGCTACGTGCGCGCGCGCTACTCGCTCGGCGACGGCTCCGACCTGGAGCGCATCGAACGGCAGCAGAAGTTCATGGCGGCGGTGGTCGACAAGGCCACCAGCGGGTCCGTCCTCACGGATCCGGCGAAGACGTACAAGTTCCTCAAGGCCGCCACCAAGTCGATGACGACCGACGACGACCTGGACCTGGCGGGGATGCGGAAGCTGGCGGACGGGCTCAAAGGGATGAGCGCCGGCCAGGTGCGGTTCGTCACCGTCCCCGT
The DNA here is from genome assembly GCF_040674655.1 of Actinomadura sp. NPDC049753. Lineage (NCBI taxonomy): Bacteria > Bacillati > Actinomycetota > Actinomycetes > Streptosporangiales > Thermomonosporaceae > Actinomadura > Actinomadura sp. NPDC049753. The sequence goes on from NZ_JBFARL010000106.1 coordinate 27,662, forward strand.
GGAGGGATACGCGCCGGACCCCAACCGCGTCCAGTGGAACGAGGAGCTCGCGAAGCCGCTGTTCGAGGCGATCCGGCACGACGACGAGCTGCCCGCGGAGCCGGCCGAGCCCGCCCGGCCGCGGCCGGCGCCGCCTTCGCCCGGCAAGGTGCGTGTCACCGTGGTCGACGCGGGCGCCCGGGACGCCCGGGTGAAACAGGTCGTGAACCAGCTCCGCCAGCGCGGGTTCACGGTGGAGAAGAAGGTCGAGAAGGCCGCCGCGGCACCGGAGAGCCGCCTCGTCTACGCGCCGGCCGCGGAGGCGCAGGCGTCGGCGCTCGCGCGGGACGTCCCGGACGCGCTGCTCACCTCCGACCCCGCCGGTCCGCGGGACGGCGTCCGGCTCGTCATCGGGGCGAACGGGGTGCGCCTCGCGCCGCCCGCCATCAACAAGATCGGCGGAGGCGTCAAGGCGGGCCGCAAGCTCTGCGGCTGACGCTCAGGCGACGGCGGACAGGATCGCCGCGAGCGTCCCGGCGAGCATGGAGGGGCCGAACGGGAACTCGCCCTTGCGCGACCGGCGGACGATCATGATGCCGAGGGCGACGAGACCGCCCGTCAGGTAGGTCGCCAGGAGGCCG
>NZ_JBFARL010000107.1:0-28085 GCF_040674655.1 Actinomadura sp. NPDC049753
CGCGGTCCGGCGCGGCCGTCCGGTGACCGGCGCCCACGCCGCACGCTCCGGGCGGCCAGGCGCGGGGCCGCGCAGCGGCCTGAGCGCCGCCGCCCCTTATGCCATCCACATGCGCTGGTTCGGTGGTCCTGCCTCTCCAGCATTGGAAACCCGTAGAAATTGAAGCGCGGTCCTTCCGTGTTGGAAGGACCGCTACTGCGGAAGGCCGCCGCAGTGACGCGGCCGGCCTTGGGTATGGGGTCTATCGGCCCACCCAGGCGCGGCGGTCGCCCGACTAGGTTTGCGGGAGGTAGTCCCAGGTCCGAACCACCTTGAGAGCGGGTTCTTCGGCGCACTTGCTCCCGCAGGTCGGGATGGTGAGGGAGAGTGCGGTCCCGTTCTTGAGCAGCCACATGATCAGATCGTTCATCAGAACTCCACTGACTAGACGGGACGGCGCAGCAACTGGGCAGCACCATCCAACTCGGTTTGCATGGTTCTCAAGCTGAACTGTCCAGCTAAGAGCCGATGCGGCCACACCCGTCCAGTCGCGATGCGCGGTCTCCGCGCTGGGTCGCGCCAGCGGCCTGAGCGCCGCCGCCCCTTGATCCAAAACAGCCCAATTCGGCAAGTCTTCTAGCTGTGTCCGAGCGGGATGCGTCCTACGGGGTGCCAGTCCCATAGACGTTCGGCGCCTCGTTGCTCGACCAGGCTCACAGCGTCGATCGCGATTTCGAGGGTTGGGAGTTCTCGGCCCAGTGCCGTGATGAGTGGTTCGGCGGGTTGCTCGGTCTCGCTGTAGGCGAGTGTCATGTGCGGGGTCCACTGGGTGGGGCCCTCGGTGTGGCCTGGGCGGCCAGTCACTTTGCGCGTAGCCGTCTCGACGGCATTGCGGATTCGCTTCAAGTGGTCTGTCGGGTGGACCGCGACTGCGATCGCCTCAGGGTGGTAAAGGATGCGGCTGAGCTTCACGGTGACGGGCGGCAAGTCGGCGAGCAGTCCGGATGCCGCGGTGAGCATCTCGTGTTGCTGCTCGGGGGTCATCTCGTGAGTGGGGCCGACTACGAGAGTGGTGATGTGGAGCCACTCGGTTGGTGTCATGTGGAGGCCGTGAATGCCTGCGAGTCGCTTCTGTCCGGTCTGGGCGAGGTCGCGCGCTTCGGGCTGGTCGCCTACAAGGATGTGCCAATAGAGCGTGCCCTGTCCGGGGCCGGGCTCCTGGCGGTTCTGCCAGCGGTTGATCATGCGTGCGGGCAGGGGGCTCATGAGCGCTCCATGTCTGGGTGGTCGGTGAGGGCGGCGGCGTTGAAGTCGCGGATCTGCGCTCTGAGTTGGACGGCTAGGGAGGTGTCTCGGTAGCGGGGGTGGCTGAGTCGGCGGTCGAGATCGGCGACGTAGCGGGTGACGGTGGTCAGGCGCATGCCGGGGTCGAGTGTGAGCAACTGGGCGAGTTGTTCGGCGGTGCCTTCGAGGTCGCCTTTGAGTAGGTGGGCTACTCCGGTGCCGACGCGGATTCGGGCCCAGATCGCTGGGGCGACGGGTGCACCTGCTGCCCATGCGGTGTCGGCCATTTCGGCGGCTTGGAGGGCTCCGTCCGGGTCGCCTGTTCGGGTGGCTACTGCTAGCGCGAACAACCTCTCGCGAGCTTTTGAACGGATCCGCGTGAACGCGGGACTTCGCCGTATCCGGCTCCATGACCTGCGGCACGTGACAGCAACGCTTCTCAAGCGGCTGGGGGTGCCGGCGCGGGATGCCGCCGCGATCCTCGGCCATGCGAAGATCTCCACAACCATGGAGATCTACACCGATAGCAACATCGACGACCACCGGACGGGACTTGGCAAGGTGGCGGGCGAACTGTTCGGGGCTCCGGAAAGCTGAGCCGTTGCTGTCAAAAGCCCCCCACCGGTCGCGGTGGGGGGCTTTGAGCTGGTGGGCCTAGGTGGACTTGAACCACCGGCCTCATCCTTATCAGGGATGCGCTCTAACCGACTGAGCTATAGGCCCGGAGTGTGCCGCCGCCCCTGGCGGCGCAACGAGAGGTTACCCCATCTGGGCGGGCAACCGGAAATCGATTGCCGGGCGGCGGCGGGCAGGGCTACTCGGCCTCCTTGAGGGTGACCTCGACGCCGCCCACGAGGTCAGCGGCGAGGTTGTAGATGACGGAGCCGACCGTGGAGAGGGCGGTGATGAGAAGGACGTTCAGGGCGCCGACGAGGACGGTGTAGCCGAACACGCGGACGAAGGAGAACCAGCTTCCGGCGTCGACGCTGCCGGTGGTCTCGCCCTGTTCCTTCGTGAGGCTGTTGACGGTGTCGCTGATCGCGTCGAAGACGCCGAGCCCGGACAGGATCACGTACAGGACGATGACGGCGACCAGCAGGACGACGAAGCAGACCAGCGACATGACGAAGCTGAACTTCATCACCGACCAGGGTTCGAGCCTGGCGAGCTGGAGCTGGGCCTTGCGGGCGGGCTTGCCGGACGCGGCCTTGGACGCGGCGTTGGCCGGGGCCACCGCGGTGGACGGACGGTCCTTGAGGACGGTGCCGGCGAAGCCGCGGCCGCCCGAGCCGGACGACCCGCCCGCCGAATTGAACCCCTTGCCGGGCGTGTCCGTACGTCCTGCCGAGACCGAACCGGACGGCTCGGCGGGTCTGGCCCAGCCCGCCGGGCCGGAGCCGGACGCGGAACCGGTCGGCGCGCCCTCCGCGCCGCCGACCGGAGGCGTCGGCCTGGCGGGGGGCTTGGGCGGTTCGGCGGTGTCCCTGACCGGGGCGATCTCGGGGGTGCCGGCCGCCTTGGCCGACGCGTCGTCGATCTGCGTGAGATCGGACCGCGTCTCGTCGGCGCCCTTGCCGGCGGGGTCCGTCGCACCGGTGCCGATGTCGACGGTCGTCTCGTCGCGCCCGGACTTGGCGGAAGCGGCGGCCACCGTCTTGCCCGGCTTCCCCTTGGACTTGCCGGTGGGCTTGGCGGGGCCGGACTTGGCACCGGGTTTCCGGTCACCGCCCTTGCCGGCGGCGCCGGCCCCGTCGTTGTCCTGGCCGGGCTCGGTGCTCACGTGTCCTCCTGGCCTAGCGGCTCGGTGAGGATGCAGGATACGTCACTCACCGTCGCCCCCTTCGGCTTCGTCAGAGTCCTCCATGGACTCTACGTTCCTCGCGATGGCCACCACGCTGTCCCCGTCGGCGAGATTCATCAGGCGGACGCCCATGGTCTGCCTGCCGGACTGCTTGATCTCGGCGGCGGTGGTACGGATCACGCCGCCGTTCGACGTCATCGCGAACACCTCGTCGTCCGGGCCGACCATCAGAGCTCCGACCAACAAACCGCGAGATTCCACGATCTTAGCGGTGAGAACGCCCTTACCCCCACGGCCCTGGAGCGGGTACTGGTCCACCGGGGTGCGCTTGGCGTAGCCGCCCCGGGTGGCCACCAGGACGTCCTGCGAGGTGTCCTGCACGACCAGCATGTTGAGGACCTCCTGGTCCTCCTCGAACCGCATGCCGATGACGCCGGAGGTGGCGCGTCCCATCGGCCGCAGCGACTCGTCGTCGGCGCGGAACCGGATCGCCTGGGCGCCGGTGGAGACCATCAGCAGGTTGTCGTCGGACGACACGAGCCGCGCCGCGATCACCTCGTCGTCGTCGACGAGGTTGATGGCGATGATGCCGCCGGTGCGGGGCGAGTCGAAGTCGGTCAGCGCCGTCTTCTTGACGCGGCCCTTCTTGGTGCCGAGCACGAGGTAGGGAGCGACCTGGTAGTCGCGCAGGTCCATGACCTGGGCGATGTGCTCGTCGGGCTGGAAGGCGAGCAGGTTCGCGACGTGCTGGCCGCGCGAGTCGCGGCCGGCGTCGGGCAGCTCGTAGGCCTTGGCGCGGTAGACGCGGCCCTTGTTGGTGAAGAACAGGATCCAGTGGTGCGTCGTGGTGACGAAGAACTGGTCGACGATGTCGTCCTGCTTGAGCTGCGCGCCGCGGACGCCCTTGCCGCCGCGCCGCTGCGCGCGGTAGTGGTCGGTGCGGGTGCGCTTGGCGTAGCCGCCGCGGGTGATGGTGACGACGACGTCCTCTTCGGCGATGAGGTCCTCGTACGACACGTCCCCGTCGAACGGGATGATCTCGGTGCGCCGCTCGTCGCCGAACTTCTCGACGATCGGGGCGAGCTCGTCGCCGACGATCCGGCGCTGCCGCTCGGGCGAGGCGAGGATCTCGTTGTAGTCGGCGATCTCCGCCATGAGCTTGTCGTACTCGTCGATGATCTGCTGGCGCTCCAGGGCGGCCAGCTTGCGCAGCTGCATGTCGAGGATGGCCTGCGCCTGGATCTCGTCGATCTCCAGCAGGTTCATCAGGCCCTGCTGCGCCTCCGAGGCGGACGGCGAGCGCCGGATCAGGGCGATGACCTCGTCGATGCGGTCGAGGGCCTTGAGCAGGGCGCGCAGGATGTGGGCGCGCTCCTCGGCCTTGCGGAGCAGGAACCGGGTGCGGCGGACGATGACGTCGATCTGGTGCGCGACCCAGTGCCGGACGAACTGGTCGATGCGCAGGGTGCGCGGCACGCCGTCCACCAGCGCGAGCATGTTCGCGCCGAACGTCTCCTGCAGCTGCGTGTGCTTGTACAGGTTGTTCAGGACGACCTTGGCGACGGCGTCCCGCTTGAGGACGATGACCAGGCGCTGCCCGGTCCGGCCGGACGTCTCGTCGCGGACGTCGGCGATGCCGTCGAGCTTGCCCTCCTTCACGCCGTCGGCGATCTTGAGGGCGAGGTTGTCCGGGTTGACCTGGTAGGGGAGCTCGGTGACGACGAGGCAGGTGCGGCCCTGGATCTCCTCGACCTCGACGACGGCCCGCATGGTGATGGAGCCGCGGCCGGTCCGGTAGGCCTCCTCGATGCCCTTGCGGCCGACGATGAGGCCGGCGGTCGGGAAGTCGGGGCCCTTGACGCGCTCGATCAGCGCTTCGAGCAGCTCGTCGTCGGACGCGCCGTAGTTGTCCAGGTACCACCGGACGCCGTCGGCGACCTCGCGCAGGTTGTGCGGCGGGATGTTCGTCGCCATCCCCACCGCGATGCCGGCGGACCCGTTGACCAGCAGGTTCGGGTACCGGGAGGGCAGGACGTCGGGTTCCTGCGAGCGGCCGTCGTAGTTGGGGGAGAAGTCGACGGTCTCCTTGTCGATGTCGCGCAGGAGCTCCATCGCCAGGGGCGCCATGCGGCACTCGGTGTACCGCATGGCCGCGGCGGGGTCGTTGCCGCGCGAGCCGAAGTTGCCGTTGCCGTCGACCAGCGGGTACCGCATCGACCACGGCTGGGCGAGCCGTACGAGCGCGTCGTAGATGGCCGAGTCGCCGTGCGGGTGGTAGTTCCCCATGACGTCGCCGACGACGCGGGCGCACTTGAAGTAGCCGCGGTCGGGCCGGTAGCCGCCGTCGTACATCGCGTACAGGACGCGGCGGTGGACGGGTTTGAGGCCGTCGCGCACCTCGGGCAGCGCGCGCGCGACGATGACCGACATCGCGTAGTCGAGATAGCTCTTCTGCATCTCGACCTGGATGTCGACCGGTTCGATCCGCTCGCCCGGGTGTCCACCCTCTGTGGTCACGTCCGTCACTCTCAAGACCTCTTCTGCTCGATGGGAAGGAAGTACGTCCGCCTCTGGGAGTCAGGCCGGGGGCCGGCCCTGGCACGTACCTCAGATGTCGAGGAAGCGCACGTCCTTGGCGTTGCGCTGGATGAACTCCCGGCGGGGCTCGACCTCCTCGCCCATGAGCACGCTGAACAGCTCGTCGGCCTGGGCGGCGTCGTCCAGCTGGACCTGCAGCAGGACCCGGTTGTCGGGGTCCATCGTGGTGTCCCACAGCTCGTTGGCGTTCATCTCGCCGAGGCCCTTGAAGCGCTGGACCAGGTCGCGGGGACGGGGGTCGCGCTTGCCGGCGGCGATCCCGGCCTCGATGATCGCGTCCCGCTCGGAGTCGGAGAAGGCGTAGTCGGCCTCGGTGCCCCGCGCGTCCCACTTGATCTTGTAGAGCGGGGGCTGCGACAGGTACACGTGGCCGGCCTCGATCAGCGGCTTCATGAACCGGAACAGCAGCGTCATCAGCAGGGTGTTGATGTGGTGGCCGTCCACGTCGGCGTCCGACATCAGGATGATCTTGTGGTAGCGCAGCTTGGAGATGTCGAACTCGTCGTGCACCCCGGTGCCGAGGGCGGTGATGATCGCCTGCACCTCGTTGTTCTTCAGGATCTTGTCGATCCTGGCCTTCTCCACGTTGAGGATCTTGCCGCGGATCGGGAGGATCGCCTGGAAGTGCGGGTTGCGGCCGCCCTTGGCCGAGCCGCCCGCCGAGTCGCCCTCGACGATGTAGAGCTCGGACTTGGCCGGGTCGGTGGACTGGCAGTCCGACAGCTTGCCGGGCAGGGACGTCGACTCCAGCAGGCTCTTGCGCCGGGTCAGGTCGCGCGCCTGCCGCGCCGCGACGCGTGCCCGCGCCGCCTGCGACGCCTTGCTGATGATCTCCTTGGCCTCGCCCGGGTTCTCCTCGAACCAGTCGCGCAGGTAGACGTTGCAGGCCCGCTGCACGAACGACTTGGCCTCGGTGTTGCCGAGCTTGGTCTTGGTCTGCCCCTCGAACTGGGGGTCCGCCAGCTTGATCGAGATGATCGCGGTGAGGCCCTCGCGGACGTCCTCGCCGGTCAGGTTGTCGTCCTTGTCGCGCAGCAGGCCCTTGTCGCGGGCGTACCGGTTGACGATCGTGGTGAGCGCCGCGCGGAAGCCCTCCTCGTGGGTGCCGCCCTCCGCCGTGTTGATGGTGTTGGCGAAGGTGTGCACCGACTCGGAGTAGGACGAGTTCCACTGCATGGCGATCTCGACCGACATGCCGGTGGTGTCGTCGCTGAAGTAGATGACGGACTCGTGCGCGGAGTCCTTGCGCGCGTTGATGTAGCGGACGAAGTCCTCGATGCCGCCTTCGTAGTGGTACCGGACGACGTGCGGCTCACCGTTGACGTGGTCGGGGCGCTCGTCCTGCAGCGTGATGGACAGGCCGCGGTTGAGGAACGCCATCTCCTGCATGCGGCGGGAGAGGGTCTCGAAGTTCCATTCGAGCGTCTCGAAGATCTCGGGGTCGGGCCAGAACCGGATGAGCGTCCCGGTCTCGTCGGTCTCCTCGCCCTTCTGGAGCTCGATCTCGGGCCCCTGCCACGTGTAGGACTGGAACCACACGTGGCCGTCGGTGCGGACCTCCGCCTCCAACCGGGTGGACAGCGCGTTCACCACGGCGGAGCCCACACCGTGCAGGCCGCCCGAGACGGCGTAGGACTTGCCGTCGAACTTGCCGCCCGCGTGCAGCGTGGTCAGCACCAGCTCGATGGCCGGGCGCTTCTCCACAGGGTGCTCGCCGACGGGGATGCCGCGGCCGTTGTCGAGGACGCTGACGCCGCCGTCGGCCAGGAGCGTCACCACGATGTCGTCGGCGTAGCCGGCCAAGGCCTCGTCGACCGCGTTGTCCACGATCTCGTAGACGAGGTGGTGCAGGCCGCGCTCACCGGTCGAGCCGATGTACATGCCCGGGCGCTTGCGAACCGCCTCAAGCCCTTCAAGGACAGTGATCGAACTAGCGTCGTACGCCAAAGGAGATCCTCCTGCCGGGGATGTCTGCCGCTCCGCGCCCGAGGGAGGCGCGGTGTGCCCCGTAACACACATGGGGGCACCCGGTCGGTGCTCTGGTCGTGCTGTCAGAGCCCCGGGCACCCAATGGCGGCGCAGCATCCTGAACCCGCATTCATTCTACCGGGTGACGAGGCGAAAAGTGGCACTCGCGAGCGCTGTGTGCGCGTGTGGCGGCCGAAGGGCCCCGGAGACACATCCCCCCATTGGGTCAGGGGGGTTATCTGGCCTACGTGGCGCTCGCCGCTGAACTCGACGACCCATCACCGAACAGATGTTCCCACCCGCCACTGACACATCGGCGAGGTCCGGGGGCGCCGCTCAGCGGGCGCGCCACGCGCCCGTCCGGCGCGGCCCCGACGAGGGCCCCACGACCTTCACGCGGCGGACGGTGCCGTGGCCGAGTTCCTCGTTCAGCCGCCGCACGAGCGTGGAGGACAGCAGACGCAGCTGGGTGGCCCACGTCGTCGAGTCGGCGACGACGGTCAGCTCGCCGTCCTCGAAGTGGTCGGGCCGGGTGTGCTCGGCGAGTTCCGCTCCGACGATGCCCGCCCAGTTGCCGAACACGCCGCCGACGGCGGCCCGCTGCTCCCACCCGCGCGACGCCATCAGCTCGCGGATCGCGGCCCCGAACAGCTTGGGATCGCCGCCCCGCCCGGGGTCGCGCACGCGCCCGCCCCGCCCGGGACCCTTGCGCTTGCCGCCCTGACCGGGCATCGTGCCGCGCTTGAGAGCGTCCGCCTTGGCCTGCGCGAGCGCCTCGCGCGCCAGCTCGATCCCCGACTTGGCGGGAGGGGCCCCGGCTTCGGCGGACTTGTGCACATCCTGTGGATCACTCACTCGCTCGCCCCCTCGGACTCACGAACGACCTGGCCGTCGGAGACGGTATACGAGCCCCCTGTCAGTTCGGCGGGGACGTCCGCGGGGACGGCCGCCGTGATCAGGACCTGCTCGGCCGGCGCCACCATCTCGGCCAGCCGGCTGCGCCGCCCGGTGTCGAGCTCGGCGAACACGTCGTCCAGGATCAGGACGGGGTCGTCGCCGTCCGCGCGGAGCAGGTCGAACGCGCCGAGCCGCAGCCCGAGCGCGAACGACCACGACTCGCCGTGGCTGGCGTAGCCGCGCGCGGGAAGCTCCCCGAGGCGCAGCACCAGCTCGTCCCTGTGCGGACCGACGAGGCTCACCCCGCGCTCCAGTTCCTGCTTGCGGGACTCGGCGACCGCCTTCAGGATCTGCTCGGCCAGTTGTCCACGGTCTGTGGACAACTCCGCGTCGCCCAGGGAGCTCTTGTAGATCAGGTCGGCCGCGCCGCTGTGTGGAGCGAGCGCCGCGTAGGCCTGCGCCACAAGCGGACGCAGTGCCGCGACGAGATCGAGCCGTGCCGCCAGAAGCTCCGACCCCATGCGCGCCAGATGCGAATCCCACACGTCCAGGGTGGCGAGCACCTCCGGGCCCGGGGAGCGCCGATGGGCGGCCGCCGATTTCAGCAGGGCGTTGCGCTGCTTGAGGACGCGGTCGTAGTCGGACCGCACGCCTGCGAACCTCGGCGCCCGCGCGGTCAGCAACTCGTCCATGAACCGGCGCCGCTCCCCCGGGTCGCCCTTCACGAGCGCGAGGTCCTCCGGGGCGAACAGCACGGTCCGCAGCATCCCCAGGATCTCGCGCGGCCTGGGGATGGGGGACCGGTTGAGCCGCGCCCGGTTCGCCTTGCCCGGGTTGATCTCAAGCTCGATCAGCGCCTTGCGCTCGTCCTTCACCACCCCGGCCCGGACGATCGCCCGCGGCGCCCCGTGCCGGACGAGCGGCGCGTCCGTCGCGGCCCTGTGGCTGCCGTGCGAGGCGACGTACCCGATGGCCTCGACCAGGTTCGTCTTGCCCTGCCCGTTCGGCCCCACGAACGCGGTGACTCCCGGCTCCAACGCGACCTCGGCGGTCGGATACGAGCGGAAGTCCTGCAGCGAAAGGTGGGCAACGTGCACAACACACGAGCGTAGAGCCTCCCCTGCCCCCCACCACACACCTCACCCACAGACGGGGCCGCGTGCACGCCCCGCCCGCAGACGCGGGCCCGTGCACACTCCGCCCACACATGAGGCCTGTGCACACCCCGCCCTCCCAGGGGGGCCGACCCCACTCCCAGCCTGGAACACACCGCCGAGAGCCGGGGCCGGAACCCACAACTGTGGATAACCGAGGGTCAGACCGAAGGGGGGTTGACGTCGGCGCCGGGGGAGTCGGCTCCCTTGGAGGACTCGACGGCGTGGCCGCCGAACTGGTTGCGGAGGGCGGCGACGACGCGCATCGTGGGGGAGTCGTCCTGGCGGGAGGCGAAGCGGGCGAACAGGGACGCCGTGATGGCGGGCAGCGGGACGGCGTGGTCGACGGCGGCCTGGACGGTCCAGCGGCCCTCGCCGGAGTCGTTGGCGTAGCCGCGCAGGTCGTCCAGCTCGGGGTCGCCCGCGAGCGCGCGGTTCAGCAGGTCGAGCAGCCAGGAGCGGATGACGGTGCCCTCCTGCCAGCTCCGGAACGTCTCCGGCACGTTGGTGACGATGTCGCTGGCCTCGATCAGCTCGTAGCCCTCGCCGAACGCCTGCATCATCGCGTACTCGATGCCGTTGTGGACCATCTTCACGAAGTGGCCCGCGCCGACCTTGCCGGAGTGGACGAAGCCGTACTCGCCCTCGGGCTTGAGCGTCTCGAAGATCGGCATCAGCCGCTTCACGTCGTCCTCGTCGCCGCCGACCATGAGCGCGTAGCCGTTCTCCAGGCCCCACACGCCCCCGCTGACACCGCAGTCGACGAATCCGATGCCCTTGGCGGCCAGCTCCTCGCCGTGCTTCCGGTCGTCCACATAGTGTGAATTACCGCCGTCCACGACGAGGTCGCCCTGCTCCAGGACCTCCCCCAGCTTGTGGATGGTCTCCGCCGTCGGCTTGCCGGCGGGGACCATCACCCACACGGCACGCGGCGGGGACAACCGCTCGACCAGCTCCTCGACCGAGCCGACGTCGCTGACCTCCGGGTCGCGGTCGTAGCCGACGACGGTGTGGCCGCCGCGGCGCAGCCGCTCGGCCATGTTGCCGCCCATCTTGCCCAGGCCGATGATGCCAAGCTCCATGAAACGCTCACTCTCCCCTGTGCGTACCGCCTGTGCGTGCCTGCTCTGCCTGCCCGCGGGGGCGCGGCTCCCCCGCGGACATCGCCACGGTGCCATGCCCCGGAGCGTGGTACTTATCCGGACAGACGAACCGGCATGATCAGATAACGGTAGTTCGGGTTCTCGCCTTCCTGCGGCGGCTTTCCGGTGAGGACGGCGGGCTTGGTCGGGGTGGTGAAGGACAGCCGCGCCACGTCCGAGCCGATCGCGGAGAGCCCGTCGAGGAGGAACCCGGGGTTGAACGCGATGTCGATGTCCTCGCCCTCCAGGGACGCCTCCAGGGCCTCCACGGCCTGAGCCTCGTCGCCCGTCCCGGCCTCCAGGACGACCTCGCCCTGGCTGAAGGAGAGCCGGACGGGGGTGTTGCGCTCCGCCACCAGGGAGACGCGCTTGACGGCCTCGATGAAGGCGGCGGTCTGGACCTCGGCGAGGCCCGCGTACTCGCTCGGCAGCAGCGAGCGGTACTTGACGAAGTCGCCGTCCAGCAGCCGGGACGTGGTGCGGCGGCCGCCGCCCTCGAAACCGATCATGCCTTCGCCGGTGCCGCCCGTCCCGCCGAGCGCGATCGACACCTCCGCGCCGGCCGTCAGCGACTTGGCCGTGTCGGCCAGCGTGCGGGCCGGGACGAGCGCGACGGCGGAGAAGTCCGGGCGCTCGGGCTTCCAGTGCATCTCGCGGACGGCGAGGCGGTAGCGGTCCGTGGACGCCAGCGTGACGGTCTCGCCCTCGATCTCCACACGGACGCCGGTCAGCATGGGGATCGTGTCGTCCTTGCCCGCGGCGATCGCGACCTGGGACACGGCGGCGGCGAACTCGTCGCTTCCCACCGACCCCGCGGCGGGCGGCATCTCCGGCAGCGTCGGGTAGTCCTCCACAGGCATGGTGAGAAGTGTGAACTTCGCGCTGCCGCAGCGGAGCATCACCTTCGCGCCGTCCGTCGTCACCTCCACAGGGTGGGGAGGAAGGCTGCGCGAGATCTCGGCGAGGAGCCGGCCCGACACCAGCGCCGTCCCGGCCTCCTCCACGTCGATGTCCGTGGACACCTGTGCCGAGACCTCGTAGTCGAACGCGGACAGCTTCAGCCGGTCGCCGTTGCCCTCACCCCCGGCGACGATGTGCATGCCCGCGAGGACCGGCACCGGGGGACGGACGGGGAGCGTGCGAGCGGTCCAGGCGACGGCGTCGGCCAGGGCGTCTCTGTCGATGCGGAACTTCAAAGGGACCCGCCTCCTGCAGGTGTCGGACAAGGGTGAGCTGATCTCGTCCGGGCCGGGGCGCTCGGTGCGCGTTGTCCCCAGGCCCTGACTTGAGATGGATCTTTTCTTGGATAGAGATGTAGAGCAGTACCAGTAATAGGGGCCGTGGATAGTGTGGACAGAGGCCGTTGTCCCAGGTGAGACCGGGTTTCTCTGTCCACCGGTGCTGTGCATGGGCGGTGGACGGCGCGGCGGCGCCTGGGGACGGCGAAATCATCCCCACAGGTCGTCCTCATGTCATCCCCCGGTTATCCACGAGTTCTCCACGGGTATACCGCCCGTTCGCCCGCCCTGGGGACGACGGGACCGGTGATCTTCGAGGCCGTCCCCAGGCCGTCCCCAGCCCGTCCACCGGTTTTCCCCAGAAGGCCGGGCGGCGGTGCACACCCGGTCCACACCCGTCCACCGTTCATCCTCAGCTTCTCCAACGGTTGCCCACAGGGTTATCCGCGAAAATCCCCAGAGTTTTCCACAAGTTGTGAGCAGCGCTGCCGATTCTCGGGGGACGCGTGCCTTTTGTCGTTTCTTTGCCCTGGACGGGGTGTGGACGGCGCGGCAGGGGCTCGTCCACAGGCGTGACGCGGGTCTGTCCACAGTGTGTACGAACAGGGGGATCAGCGCTTGCGGGCCTGGTGCTTGATGCGCCCCGTCAGCTCCGTGACCTGGTTGTATATGGCGCGGCGCTCGGCCATCAGCGACCGGATCTTGCGTTCGGCGTGCATGACCGTGGTGTGGTCGCGTCCCCCGAACTGCTGGCCGATCTTCGGAAGGGACAGCTCCGTCAGCTCCCGGCACAGGTACATCGCGATCTGCCGGGCGGTGACGAGCATCCGCGAGCGGGACGGGCCGCACAGGTCGTCGATCGTCGTCCCGAAGTACTCGACGGTCTGCGCCATGATCATCGCGGCGGTGATCTCGGGACCGGAGTCGTTGGGGATGAGGTCCTTCAGGACGATCTCGGCGAGCTTCATGTCGACCGACTGGCGGTTCAGGCTCGCGAACGCCGTGACCCGGATCAGCGCGCCCTCCAGCTCGCGGATGTTCGTCGCGATCTGCGAGGCGATGAACTCCAGCACGTCGGGCGGCGCGGCGAGTCCCTCCTGCCGGGCCTTCTTCTGCAGGATCGCGATCCGCGTCTCCAGCTCGGGCGGCTGGACGTCGGTCGTCAGGCCCCACTCGAACCGGTTGCGCAGCCGGTCCTCCAGCGTGACCAGCTCCTTGGGCGGACGGTCGCTGGAGATCACGATCTGCTTGCTGGCGTTGTGGAGCGTGTTGAACGTGTGGAAGAACTCCTCCTGCGTCTGCTCCTTGCCCTCAAGGAACTGGATGTCGTCGACGAGGAGGATGTCCACATCCCGGTAGCGGCGGCGGAACCCGTCCGCCTTGCCGTCGCGGATCGAGTTGATGAAGTCGTTCGTGAACTCCTCGGAGCTCACGTAGCGGACGCGGGCCCCGTTGAAGAGGCTCTGGGCGTAGTGGCCGATCGCGTGGAGCAGGTGGGTTTTCCCCAGGCCCGAGTCACCGTAGACGAACAACGGGTTGTAGGCCTTGGCAGGCTGCTCGGCCACCGCGACGGCGGCGGCGTGCGCGAACCTGTTCGACGAGCCGATGACGAACGTCTCGAAGGTGTACTTCGGGTTCAGCCGCGCATGCTCGGAAGCGCCGGCCTGCTGCGAAGGTGCCGGCGCGGGCTGACGGGGGTCGGACCCGGGAACCCGGGAGTCGGAGCCCTCCTCGTCGCGGAAGACCCCTTCGCCCCTGTAGGACTGCTCACCGCTTGAATACGGCTGCTCGGCCCCTGCGTAGGACTGTTCACCCTTCTGGAACTTGTCGTCCGAGTGCCCGAGAGGGCCCTCGTTCCCAGGGTGCTGCGGTTCCCTGCCTTGGGCCTCTGGACGGCCGCCAGGGCGCAACGGGCCGAGGGTGCGGTCATTGAGATGGGAGTGCGGCGGCCGTCCTTGGGGTTCGCCGCCGTAGCCTTCCTGCCCGCCGTAGGTCGGGTAGCCGCGCCCTTCGTAGGGCGCAGGGCCGCGTCCGCCGGGGCCCGCGCCGTACGCCGGCGGACGGGGAGCGGGCGGGTACGATCCACGGTCGTCGTCCTGAGCCTGTGGATAACCTCCGGGCGAGCCGGGGTTGTGGGTAACTCCCGACTGCGGCCGGTATCCCTGGTCTGTGTACGGCTGCTCCGGATAGGGGCGCTCGGGACGTTCCGCGTAGGACGACTGGTCTCCGTACGACTCTCCGTACGACTGCTCCCCGTAGGGCTGCTCCGTATAAGAACGGTCTCGATCCCGGTCGCGCTCGTCGTGCGGCCGCTCGCCGTAGGACTCCCCATAAGAAGGAGCGGGCTCGTGCATGCCGAGCCCTCCGCCCGGCCCCGGAATCGGCGCGGACAAGGGCTCGCCCCCGCCCTGCCGAGCACCGCCCGGAGGCTCCGGCTGGACGGTCACCGCGACCCGGATCTCCCTGCCGAGCTCACGGGAAAGTGCCTGCGTGATGAGGTTGCGCAGGCGCGTCTCCAGCGCGTCCTTGGCGAACTCGTTGGGTGCGGCGAGAAGCGCCGTTCCCTCGACGAGGGCCAGCGGGCGGACCATGGGCAGCCATGCGCGGTAGCTCGGCGACAGATCGCTCTCGGACAGTGCGGTGAGGGTGCGGGCCCAGACCGATCCGAGATCCTGACCGTCCATGCGCAAGGTCCCCTCCCCACAACTCCGCCGAACGGAGCACCTGACTGCCCGGCTTTCCCGCGGGATGTCACACGCCTCGCAGGACACAGCCGCGACGCGGAAGACTTACTCTCTCACGAGTTGTCCACAGAGTTGTCCACATGCTGTGCATAGGCATGGGGACCCTGTGTAAAACCCACGAGGCGGGTTCAGGGATACGCGGTCGACAAGGGGCCGGCCTTCATGAGGGCCGGTAAGCGATGGTTCTCGAACGGGGGCTCAGGGCTGAACGCCGACATCGGATTCGTCGAAGGAAGTGTCGGCTCGCCTCGTTGACCTTAACCCCTGCCGGGCACAGCCGCAACACGGTCACCATCGATCCCGCCCGTCCGGCGGAGGTCCGGGGCGGAGCCGTGCGGCGGCCGCCTCCGTTTGACCGGCCCCCCGGATACCCCGTAACGTTCTGAGGTCGAGTCGCATCGACGGAGATGCCGCGTGCCCGCCGGCAGCCCCTCAGGAAAGCTCGGGTGGGCCCCCGCTGCGGGGGACCGTACGCGGCCCTCGATGCGAGCCTTCGAGCGTCAAGTCGTCAGACGAACCGACCGCAGCACTGGAGTCTCAAAGTGAGCAAGCGTACCTTCCAGCCGAACAACCGTCGTCGCCACAAGAAGCACGGCTTCCGGCTGCGCATGCGCACGCGCGCGGGCCGCGCGATCCTGTCGAGCCGGCGCAGCAAGGGCCGCGCCCGCGTCGCGGTCTGACCCACCCCTCATAGTGCTGCCGTCCGGAAACCGGATGCGGCGGCGGGACGACTTCTCGTTGGCCGTCCGGCGCGGTCGCCGCGCCGGACGGCCAACTGTCGTCGTCCACCTGCTGCGCCCGGAGGAGGTCCGACCGGCGGCGGCGCGGCCGCTGGTCGGGTTCATCGTGGCGCGCACCGTCGGCAACGCCGTGGTGCGCAACACGACCCGGCGCCGGCTCCGCCACCTGATGCGCCCGCACCTCGACCGCCTCCCAGCGGGTAGCCTGCTCGTAGTGCGCGCCAACCCCCGTGCGGGAGCGGCGCGACCAGACGAACTGGCCGCGGATCTGGAGTCGGCGCTCGACCGGCTGCTGCGGCCCGCGTCCAAGGGGCGAAGATGAGGAGTCCGCAGGGGACGGAGTTCCCCGCGCAGCACAGGACGGGCCGCCCGGGTCCCGTCGCGGCCGTGCTGATCCTTCTCGTCCGCGCCTACCGCCGCTTCTTGAGTCCCCTGCTCGGGCAGCAGTGCCGCTTCCACCCCAGTTGCAGCGCGTACGGCCTGGAGGCTCTCCAGGTGCACGGGGCGCCGCGCGGCACGTGGCTGATCGTCCGCCGGATAGCCCGGTGCCAGCCTTTCCACCCCGGCGGTTACGACCCGGTACCGCCGAAGAAGACGCCGGAACAGCATGCGGCGGCTTCCTCGAACTCCGGCCGCGAGGAGAGCGGCCCCGCCCTAGCAGAGCCCAAGGAGCTGCCCGGTGCTTGACTGGTTGTACGAGATCGTCTCTCAGCTCATCGTGTGGATCCACACGGGGCTCAGTACGGTCGTCCCCAAGGACAGCGGATGGGCGTGGGGCGGTTCGATCATCCTCCTCACCGTCCTCCTGCGGCTGCTCCTCGTCCCCCTCTTCGTGAAGCAGATCCACGCCTCGCGCAAGATGCAGGAGCTGAACCCGAAGGTCCAGGCGCTTCGCAAGAAGTACAAGAACGACAAGCAGCGCCTCAACCAGGAGGTCATGAAGCTCTACCAGGAGAACGGAGCCAACCCGCTGTCGGGCTGCCTGCCGCTCCTGGTGCAGATGCCCATCTTCATCGGGCTGTTCCAGACGCTGAAGCGGATCTCGGACGCCAAGCCGGGGCAGAGCGTCTTCGCCGTCTCCTCCGACCTGGTGGCGAGCGCGCAGAACGCGAACATCTTCGGCGCCCACATCCCGGACACCTTCCTGAACGCCTGGGGCACCGACCCCAAGAGCTGGACGGCGATCATCATCACCGGCATCGCCGTGGTGATCAGCTCCGTCACGACCTTCTTCACCGTCCGGGCCAGCATGAAGCGCCAGCCCGTCACGGACGAGGCCAACCCGATGATGCAGGCGCAGAAGATGATGGTCTTCCTGGCGCCGCTGTTCGGCCTCTTCGGCCTCGGCTTCCCGCTGGGCGTCCTCATGTACTGGGTGACGTCCAACAGCTGGACCCTGGCGCAGCAGCACTACATCTACAAGCGGTACCCACCGCCCGGCACGGACGGCGAGGCCGCGGCCGCCGCCGCCAAGACGGGGACGAAGACGGGCCCGAAGACCGCCGGCTCGAAGCCCTCCGGCTCCAAGACGGGTGCCTCCAAGAACGGCCAGGCGGCGTCGTCCGGCATCAAGGCGAAGCTGAAGAAGGAGCCGGAGCCGGCCCCCGAGCCCGAGGACAAGCCGAAGGTCGTGCGCAACCAGCCGACCCGCAAGTCGCGCAGCAAGCGCAGCGGTACCCAGAAGCGCTAGTTTGGACCCCGAGCACGTGCCGGAGAAGGAGACCCCGTTGAGCCAGACCGACACCACCGAGGTCGACGTCCAGGCGCTCGAACAGGAAGGCGAGATCGCCGCCGACTACATCGAGGGCCTGCTGGACATCGGTGACTACGACGGCGACATCGACATGGACGTCGAGGGCGAGCGCGCCATCGTCGCCGTCGTCGGCGGTTCCCTGGACGAGCTGGTCGGCAAGCGCGGCGAGGTGCTGGAGGCGCTCCAGGAGCTCACCCGGCTCGCCGTCCACCGCCAGACCGGCAACCGCACCCGCCTCATGCTGGACATCGGCGGCTACCGCGAGCGGCGCCGCGCCGAGCTGACCAAGCTCGGGACGGACGTCGCGAACGAGGTCAAGCAGTCCGGCGAGCCGAAGCCCCTCGCCCCGATGACCCCGTTCGAGCGCAAGATCGTCCACGACGCCGTCGCCGCCGCGGGCCTCAGCAGCGAGTCCGAGGGCGAGGAGCCCGACCGCTACGTGGTCGTCTCCCCCGCCTGATTCCACGGCCTCACACGGCCCCGACCGGTCCTCCGGTCGGGGCCGTCGCCTTTCCGGACTGAACCGGCTTTCTCGGGGCGTGAGAGGGCCCCGCGCCCTGGCCGGCGCGGGGCCCTGGGGAGCTCGGTGTGCACCGCCGCCCTGGCACACCGAGCAGGTTCTCGGTGCTACCGCCGGGCGGCCCGGCGCCAGCGGCGGCGCTGGACGCCGTCGTCCAGCGAAGTGGTGTTCTGCACCGCCGGGTCCTGCGCGTTCGCGGGATCCTGCGCGAAGGCCGGGTCCTGAGGATGGCCGTGCGTGACTCCGGTGTCCGCCGGGTGCTCGACCACACGCTCGACCCGTTCGGCGGGACGGCCACCGGGCGGCGGCGGGTCCTCGATGATGTGCTCCTCGCGGACCACCGTTCCCGGTTCGTCGCCGTAGACCGGGTCGGCGCCGGCAACACGTCCGGCCGCGCGGCGCGGCCGCGTGTACTTGAGCGTGAATCCCATGCTGATCAGACCGACCAGGATGAGGATCCATCCGACCATGTGGATGTCGAGGCCGCTCAGGTCAACGCGGATGGCGAAAGCCAGGATCGCCCCGAGGGCGATGAATGCGAGACTGACTCCGATTCCCATGTGTCGGAGCTCCTTCCGGAGGGACGGGCGTCACGGCAGCCCCTACCCGCCCCTCGGCGAATATGCGGAGGGGTCATGTGGTTATCGCCATAACGCAAGGGTCGTCCCACCCCGGCGTCCTGTTGTTCACAGGAACGTTTCGCGTGCACGGCCCCACCGGGTTTTGTGGAACGATTCGTCTGGTGGGGACTGCACGGGAGGTTTTTGGTGACGCGCTGCCGATCGCGGAGCGCTACGCGGCGTTCCTCGCCAATGCCGGGGTCGAACGCGGGCTCATCGGACCGCGCGAGGCCGACCGGCTTTGGGAACGCCATCTGATCAACTGCGCGGTGGTCTCGTCGGCCATACCGCCGGACGCCCGGGTCGTCGACATCGGCTCGGGCGCGGGGCTCCCCGGCATCGTGCTGGCCATCGTCCGGCCCGACCTGCGGATCACCCTGCTGGAGCCGCTGCTGCGGCGCACGACGTTCCTGAACGAGTGCGTCGAGCTGCTCGACCTGCGGAACGTCGAGGTCCGGCGGGCCCGGGCCGAGGACGTGACCGAGGAGTTCGCGGTGGACGTCGCCACGGCACGCGCCGTCGCGCCCCTCGAACGCCTGGCCAGGTGGGCGCTGCCGCTGCTCCGTCCGGGCGGCGAGCTCCTCGCGCTCAAGGGCGAGCGGGCCGCGGCCGAGCTGGAGGAGGCGGAGCCCGTCCTGAAGCGCTTCGGGGTGCGCTCGACGGAGCTGCTGCAAGTCGGGCGCGGTATGGTCGATCCGCCGACAACACTCGTCCGTGTGGTCGCCGGCCGAGAAGAGGTTGTCGGGCGACGGCAGCGCGCCCCCCGGCGCGCCAAAGGGTCGAGGAAGAGGTCTTCATGAGCACGGGACCAGGACTGGGCAGGCCTGACCGCGCCGACGAATCCCCCGACGAACAGCCGTCCGGCCCGGGCGGGCCCGGCGCGGACGAGGGCGCCCCGGCGCCCGCCTCCGGGGGGACGCGGCCGGACCCGGGATCATCGCCGGGCACCGCTCCCTCCGGGCACGCGATGTGGGGTAACACGACGTCCGGTACCGCGGAGAACGTCGGCTACGTGCCGACCAACGCCGGCGCGCAGCCGCCGGGCTCCCGCAACGGACCAAACCAGGGGGAGTCGGAACTCGTGCGAGAGGCGCTGCGGGACGCCAAGGTTTCACATGAAACAGCCGTCACCGCGCTCAAGGCGATGTCGGGCCGCAGGGAACGGGAGTGGCCGCGGCCCGACCGGTGCCGGGTCATCACCATCGCCAACCAGAAGGGGGGCGTCGGCAAGACCACGAGCTCGGTGAACATCGCCGCCTCGCTCGCCATGCACGGCGCGCAGGTGCTGGT
This sequence comes from Actinomadura sp. NPDC049753, assembly GCF_040674655.1. Classification (NCBI taxonomy): domain Bacteria; kingdom Bacillati; phylum Actinomycetota; class Actinomycetes; order Streptosporangiales; family Thermomonosporaceae; genus Actinomadura; species Actinomadura sp. NPDC049753. The sequence continues at coordinate 19,729 of NZ_JBFARL010000107.1, forward strand.
GGTCGACCTCGACCCGCAGGGCAACGCGTCCACCGCCCTCGGCATCGACCACCACGCCGAGGTGCCGTCGATCTACGACGTGCTGATCGAGGACATGGCGCTGTCCGACATCATCGTCCCGGCGCCGGAGATCCCCAATCTCTTCTGCGCGCCGGCCACGCTCAACCTCGCCGGCGCGGAGATCGAACTCGTCTCCAAGGTGGCCCGCGAGTCCCGCCTCCGGCGGGCTCTGGACGCCTACGACATCGAGAAGTTCGACTACGTGCTGATCGACTGCCCGCCGTCGCTCGGTCTGCTCACCGTGAACGCCCTCGTCGGGGGCGACGAGCTGCTCATCCCGATCCAGTGCGAGTACTACGCCCTTGAGGGCCTGGGCCAGCTCATCCGGACCGTCGACCTCGTGAAGGCCCACCTCAACCCGAAGCTCAGGGTGTCGACCATCCTGCTGACGATGTACGACGCCCGGACCCGCCTCGCCGCACAGGTCGCCGAGGACGTCCGGAGCCACTTCGGCGACGTCGTCCTCAACACGGTGATCCCCCGCAGCGTCCGGGTGTCCGAGGCGCCCAGTTACGGGCAGTCCGTCATGACCTACGACCCCGGTTCGAGCGGCGCCCTCGCCTACAGCGAGGCCGCCTCGGAGATGGCCCACGGAGGAGCTGTCCAGTGAGCCAGCAACGACGCGGTCTGGGCAGGGGCCTCGGCGCCCTCATTCCCACCGCCCCGCCCACGCCGGCGTCCGCTGAGCCGAACGGCGCGGGAGAGCCGGGCTACCCCGGCGGCCCCGTCCCGGGCGGCGCGGCCGCTCCCGCACCTTCGCTCGAACCGGTCGCCGGAGCCCATTTCGCGGAACTGCCCGTCCGCTCCATCACGGTCAACCCGCGCCAGCCCCGCGAGCATTTCGACGACCAGGCTCTGGAGGAGCTCGCCGAGTCGATCGGCATCGTCGGGCTGCTGCAGCCGATCGTCGTCCGCAAATCCTCCTCGGAGGAGCACGACTACGAGCTCATCATGGGCGAGCGTCGCTGGCGCGCGTCGAAGATGGCCGGGCTGGACGTCATCCCGGCGATCGTCCGCGACACCGGCGACAACGACCTGCTCCGTGACGCGCTCATGGAGAACCTCCACCGGCAGCAGCTCAACCCGCTGGAGGAGGCGGCCGCGTACCAGCAGCTGCTGCAGGACTTCGGCGCCACCCACGAGCAGCTCGCCACCCGGATCGGCCGGTCGCGCCCGCACATCACCAACACGCTCCGCCTGCTGAACCTGCCGCCCGCCGTCCAGCGCCGGGTGGCGGCGGGCGTGCTGTCCGCCGGCCACGCCCGCGCGCTGCTCTCCCTCGAAAGCGTCGAGGCCCAGGAGCACCTGGCGCAGCGGATCGTCCAGGAGGGCCTGTCGGTCCGCGCGCTGGAAGAGATGATCGCGCTCCGCGAGGTGGAGGACGAGCCGAAGACGCCGCGCCAGGGCCGCCGCCAGAAGCCGGTGGCCCCCGGCCTCAAGGAACTGGCCGACCGCCTCTCCGACCGCTACGAGACCCGGGTCCGCGTCGACATGGGCCGCAACAAGGGCAAGATCGTCGTAGAGTTCGCCACCCTGGAGGACCTGGACCGCATCATCAAGTCCATGGCCCCCGACACGGAGGCAGACGACTCCTAGCCCCGCTTCCCAGCGCCCCGGACCCTCCAGGCTCCGGGGCGCTTCTCATCTCCACCCAACGTTTCCCGTGAAACATCCCCCGAAGAGCACACGCCCCAAGACGAAGAGAGAGCCGCCGCAAGTAACTGCGGCTCCCCCACGGCCGACCGCCTCCCCAACACGCCCTGTCCACTGTGGAACTTGTCGACTGCCCAGCTGGACCGACGATACGGACGCGGCCCGGTCGCACCCAGAGCGTGGGTGATCGCCTCAAAGAGGATGCACTACGGCACCGTACGCCCACGCCGGTCAGCCGCCGCTGCCCGCTTGCGGACGATCTGCGGCTCGAAGGTGCCGGCGGTGTCCCGCGGCACCTTTACCCTCGACCGGGCCGACGTCGGTCAGCACGGTCTTGGCCCGCGAGCCGTGGCGGCTGTCGCCGCTGCCCCGACCGGACGCACCGTGCTCGCCGTAGCCGACGTGGGCAGCTGCTACAACAGCCCGCCTTTGCCGGTCAGGTGCAGCCCTTGGGTCCGAGCACGGTCCACGAGCATCGAGATGAGCTGCTCGTCCGACGCCGCACCCTGCGGCTGCTGGACCGGCTGTTCAGCGGACTCGTCCTCAACGACGGCGTCAGTTCACCTGCCGTCCCCTTGATCATCGGATGCGCCGTCAATGGGACACTCCCGGTCGCCGGTCGTTCGTCGATGCGGTACCGGCGATCGTGTGGGTGAGCCCAGTGCGGCGTCTATGATCCACAGATGCCCCTAGGCCACCTTGGCGTAAATGTCCGCGACCTTGGCCAAGCCAAGGCGTACTACGACGAGTTGATGCCCCTGGTCGGCTTCGAAACCTTCTTCGCCACCGAGGAGGAGTTCTCCTACCGTCCGGCGGGCGGCAAGCCGGGCACGTATCTGTTCTTCTATCCGGCATTGGAGGACGGCGACTACTCGCGCCACCGTCCGGGTCTCCAGCACCTCGCTTTCATGGTGAAGACTCGGGAGGAGGTCGACCGTCTGCATGAGTGGGCGGTCGAGCGGGGCGCGAACGTGCTCTATGCACCCCAGGAGTTCCCGCAGTACGGCCCCACCTACTACGCCACCTTCTGGGAAGGGCACGACGGCGTCACTTTGGAGACCGTCTGCCACCGTTAGGGCCTGTCTCGAAGTGGCCTCGGCCGCGCGCGCGAAGACGTGACCTGGCCGGTGGAGCGAAGCCGGAGGCGAGCGAAGCCGGGCAGATCGCGAAGCGATGCCGCGTTCGCCCAAACCAGGTCACGTAGCGAGCCGCCCGGCGAGCAAAGCGGGCCGGGACTTGGAAACACGGCCTAGCCGTCGTGCGCAAGCGTGGTTACCCAGCGGGCGACCGCCTACCTCCCCTGAGTCTCGCCCTGGGCGCCGTTGACCCTTGTCGACAGCCCGGCCGGGCCGACGTTGCGGATGCTAGATCCGGTCGCGCCCACCGCAGCGCGGTGAATACGTCGGAGAGGGTCTCGCCACCCGGTTGGCTTCGGCGTCCGTGCCCACCTCCAAGCCGCGGGTCGCCCCGAGCACCGCACTCGGCCGTAGACAACGGCGTGCCGGAAACCGACCGCGCTGACGGCACACCGTCGCGCCTCCAGTGCCTTTCGGTCGGGCGTGGTTAACGGCGTCCGGACGGACCGACCGGGCCGACAGTGAGCCGGATTATGGCCCTCTCGCGCCTTGCCTTGTGGAACGCAGTGGTCGCCTACAGCGGCGCCTCGGGCATGGCAGCGGAACGACCGGCCCACCACAGCGCCGTCCGCGAACGCCTGAGGGGGACTGATAGCGGTAGGCGGTCCGCGCGAGCGCTGTTGCGGCGCCTGGGTCCCGCGTCTGCGGAGCAGGTTTCACGTGAAACCGTGTGCCTGTAACCCGTGGATTTCGGGCGTACACGCCTGAAGTCCTGGGCATCGGCTGGGAGCGGCTGTGTCCGTCCGCTCGTGGTGCTGAGCACGGAGGGTCGAGCTTCGGAGCGCGGGAGTTCGATCGATGAGTGGGCGCCCATGCGCCGAGTGCGCGGGCCGATCGTGTGTGGTTGGGGCTCTCAGCCACCGCACCGCTGTGTTGTCATCGGCCTGGGTGGGCTCCGCTGGGGCGTCATCTACGCGAGCGCGGAGTTCGCTGTTTCACGTGAAACGAGGGCCAAGGTGCCCTGTGGGTAGGGGGCGGGGTGGAGACTACGCCTGGCCGTGCGGCGCCATTCGGTGCCCTGAAGGAGAGGGTTTCTGGTGCCTTGGGACGTGCTCGCAGACACGCGGCCCTGGGCGGCTGAGCCAGGCCGGGCCGATTCCGGGTCGGTTCGCGGTGGGAGAGGTCGGAGCGAGAGATCGTCTTCGGCTTCGATGCTGTCCTCGTCGAGCGTGCGACCTTGCGGTGGTCGGACCCTAAGGAGAGCCTGAGCGATGTTCTCCCCCCCCCCGCTTGAAGGAGGCCGAGGCGTTGCCTCGCGGGGCGGTGGGGTTGTGCTGCGCGACGCGACCCTGCTGGCAAGGACCCCCTCGTCTACTAGTGAGCCGTTGTGACCGGGGGGCTGAGTGTTCGGTCGTTTGTCTGCGTTGGCCTGGCCTCTGGTGATCTCTTGGCCAACCGATGCCCTTGTAGGCCGCTCTAACGCAAGGAGGCGGGCGAGTATGGGGCACGTCAAGGCCGAGTCCCACTTCCACCTGGTGGAGGCTAGGACGCAGATTTAGGCCCCTCTGTGGCCTTTGGTGGTGGGGTGGTGGTCGGCGTTCCTCGCTTGAACGATTTCAGGCCGACTCTCCATGGCAGGCGCCCAGCGGCGGCTGCGGCTGCGCCGTGTTGGGCGCTGCGATCGGCTGCGCCTGGGGCTGTTGCAGGGCGTTTCGAGGCGCCCTGCAAGTGGGGGATGGGACTTCGGCGACCCCATGGGCCACATGCATTGATGACCTGTCGCCGTACGCGGGGTGGGGTGCCACGCGCGTTGAGGGCCGAGGCACTTCATCGCCGGGCCGTTCCCCGTTGCGAGTGGCTGGCGTCCTTAGGGCGCGTGGTGGGCGTTCGGTTCGAACGGGGATGCCTGGGCGATGCCCGGGTGGTCAGGTGCTCGTGGGGGTCAGCGGAGGTGGGAGCGGAGGAGCGATTCGCACACTTCGCCCAAGTCCAGGTCCGCGACGCTGACGGCTCGGGGGAGGAGGCTGGTTTCCGTCATGCCGGGGGCGACGTTGACCTCCAGGAAGTGGACTTCGCCGTCGGGGGAGACGATGAGGTCGGTGCGGGAGAGGTCGCGAAGGCCCAGGGCGCGGTGGGCGGTGATGGCGGCCGCGGCGGCGCGGGCGGTCGCTTCGGGGGTGAGGCGGGCCGGGGTCACGAACTCGGTGTCGCCGGCGTCGTAGCGGGCGGTGTAGTCGTAGCGGCCGCCGGGGGCGACGATCTCGACGGCGGGGAGGGCGGTCGGGGCGCCGTCGCGCTCGATGACGCTGACCGCGACCTCGGTGCCCTCGATGTAGCGCTCGACGAGAGCGGCGTCTCCGTAGGCGAAGCAGCCGACCATGGCGGCGGACAGCTCGGACGCCTCGTGGACGACGGAGGTGCCGAGGGCCGAGCCGCCGCGGGTCGGCTTCACGAACAGGGGCAGGCCGAGGCCGCGGACGATCTGGTCCAGGACGGACGCCGCGCCGAGGTCGTGGAAGACCTCCTTCGGTAGGGCGACGGACTCGGGTGTCCGCAGACCCGCGCGCCGCACCACGGACTTGGCGGTCGGCTTGTCCCAGACGACGCGGCACGCGTCCGGGCGGGCGCCGACATAGGGGACGTCCAGGAGTTCGAGGACGTCGCGGATCGAGCCGTCCTCTCCCGCCGCGCCGTGCAGGACGGGGAAGACAACGTCCGGCGGGTCGTCGGTCAGGGAGCCCAGGAGTGTCGCGTCGGCGTCGCGGAGCTCGACCGGGATGTCGCGGGCGCGCAGCGCGTCGGCGACCCGCCTGCCGGAGCGGAGCGAGACCTCCCGCTCGTAGGAGAGCCCTCCGGCGAGAACGACGACATGCCCGAGTTCCAAGATGCTCCTCGTTTCACGTGAAACAGTCAGACGATGCCCGGGCCCGGCGTCTGGACGCCGGTGGACGAGCCGCCGCCGGTGCTTCCGAAAGTGTCCCGGAGACGGATCTCCTGTTCCACCACACCCGCCAGCCGGCGGACGCCCTCGCGGATCCGGTGCGGCTCGGGGAAGCAGTAGGACAGGCGCATGTGCCGGTGGCCGGTGCCGTCCGCGTAGAAGCCGGTGCCGGGGACGTAGGCGACGCGCTCGGCGATCGCGCGGGGGGCCATCGCCTTGGCGTCGAGTCCCTCGGGAAGGGTGAGCCAGACGAAGAAGCCGCCGGCGGGGCGCGTCCAGGTGCAACCGTCGGGCATGAGCTGGTCAAGAGACTCCAGCAGCGCGTCACGGCGCGCCCGGTACAGCTCCCGGAAGTCCTTGATCTGCTCCCGCCACGGCTGCGTCGCGAGGTACTCGCGGACGGCGAGCTGGGAGAAGTTCGACGGGCACAGGATCGCGGACTCGGCGGCCAGCACGAGTTTCGCCCGCACCGCGTGCGGCGCCAGCACCCAGCCGACGCGGAGCCCGGAGGCGATCGTCTTGGAGAACGAGCCGAGGTAGATGACGCGTTCGGCGTCGTCCGCGCGCAGGGCGCGCATGGGCTCGCCGTCGAAGCCGAGGAGCCCGTACGGGTTGTCCTCGATGACCAGCACGTCGTACTCGGCGCAGATCTCCAGGATCTGGGCGCGGCGGGCCGTCGTGAGGGTGACGCCCGCGGGGTTCTGGAAGGTCGGGACGGTGTAGAGGAACTTGACCCGGCGTCCCTGGGCGCGGAGGCGGGCGAGGGTCTCGCGCAGCGCGGACGGGACGAGGCCGCCCTCGTCCAGCGGCACGTGCACCACGTCGGCCTGGTAGGCGGCGAACGTGCCGAGGGCGCCCACGTAGGACGGGGCCTCCGCGACGACGACGTCGCCGGGGTCCACGAAGATCTTGGTGATGAGGTCGAGCGCCTGCTGCGCGCCGACGGTGACGACCACGTCGTCCGCGGACGCCTGGATCCCCTCCAGGGACATGACCTCGCAGATGTGCTCGCGGAGCCGCTCGTCGCCCTGGGCGGAGCCGTACTGGAGGGCCTCGGCGCCCTTGCCGGCGACGAGTTCGCCGATCATCCGGCCGACGGCGTCGAGGGGGAGCGCCGAGACGTAGGGCGCGCCTCCCGCGAGCGAGACCACCTCGGGGCGGGAGACCATCGCGAACAGGGCCCGGATCTCGGACGGCACCATGCCGGCGGCACGGGCGGCGTAGCGATCGGCATAGGCATCCGTACGCGAGTGCTGTTCCACGAGGCACCTCCGAGGCGGTTCGGCTTCCCTGCAAACTACGTCATCACCGCCGCGGCGCGGCGTTCGGGTGTGGCGTGCCGCGGCATTGGGGAAACTCCTGTCCGATACGATGCCCGCGGGTCCCGGACGGTTTGCCGGGAGCTTCCGCCGTCACGGATCCCAGGCCGGCGGGCGAGGATCGCAACAGGGGGTGCCGACCCGGTGTCGCGTCGTCTCGTCAACATCACGCTGGACAATCTCGATGATCTGCCGCACCGCTGCCGCGGCTGCGTGTTCTGGGAGCTGGATCCGGTGAGCCGGGACCGGGCCCGGGAGAGCGGCGACGCGGGCCTGGAGAAGGAGGCGTGGATCTCCTCGACGCTCCTGGAGTGGGGCAGCTGCGGCAAGATCGTTTACGTGGACGACGTCCCGGCGGGGTTCGTCATGTACGCGCCGCCGCTGTACGTGCCGCGGTCGGTGGCGTTCCCGACGAGCCCGGTGAGCGCGGACGCCGTGCTGCTGATGACGGCGCACGTCCTGCCGGAGTTCGCGGGCGGCGGCATCGGCCGGATGCTCGTCCAGGGGGTCGCGAAGGACCTGACGCGCCGCGCCGTGAAGGCGATCGAGGCGTTCGGCGACCTGAAGGGCGAGGAGGGCGGGTGCATGGTGCCCGCCGACTACCTGCTGTCGGTCGGCTTCAAGACCGTCCGGCCCCATCACCGGTACCCGCGGCTGCGGCTGGAGCTGAAGTCGGCGCTGTCATGGCGTGAGGACGTCGAGGTGGCGCTGGAGAGGCTGCTGGGGTCCATGACCCCCGAAGGGGCGCTGCGGCCCGTCTGAGGCGCTCTGAACGGCGCATGGCCCGCACTCCGGGTGGAGTACGGGCCACGCGTACGCGCTCGCCGCGGGAGGCGGTGCGGGTTCAGATGAACTCGGCGAGATCCCTCAGCAGGGCGGCCTTCGGCTTGGCGCCCATGATCTGCTTGACGACCTCTCCGCCCTTGTAGACGTTCATCGTCGGGATCTGCATGACGCCGTACCGCTGCGGGACCTGCGGGTTCTCGTCGATGTTCAGCTTGACGATGTCGAGCTTGTCGCCGTGCTCCTTGGAGATCTCCTCCAGGATCGGCGCCACCATCCGGCAGGGGCCGCACCATTCCGCCCAGAAGTCGACGAGAACGGGCTTGTCGCTCTCCAGGACCTCGGACGCGAAGTCGGCGTCGGTCACGGCTTTCATCGGTCTCCTTCGGTTCTCGCGTGGGGCGGGGCGCTCCCCCGCCCGATGCAGCCCGCCGTCGACGCGCCGCGGCGCTGGACGCCGCCAACCGCGAGGAGCAGGCCCGGCTGCGCGAGCAGCACGAGAACAAGCAGCGCCGCCCCCTGCTC
>NZ_JBFARL010000108.1:0-28020 GCF_040674655.1 Actinomadura sp. NPDC049753
CGCTCGGCCGCCTTGCCGACGACGCCGACCGGCTCGGCGGCGCGCGCGAGACCTTCGACCGCTACGGGGCGGGCCTGGTGGCGGAGCGGCTCGCGGCGCGGGAGGCGGGGTGGGCCGACGGCCGCGTGTTCGCCTTCGCCCGGTCGCTGCCGCGGGGTCCCGAGCAGGTCTGGCGTCACCTCACCGAGCCGTCGCTGCTGGCGGAGTGGTGGGCACCGCAGGACCTGCGGGTGTCCGCACTCGTCTTCGAGGCGCGGCCGGGCGGCAGGGTCGTCCTGGAGTACCGCGACGCCGAGGACGCCGGCGGGTCGGACGTGGTCGCCGGGCGCGCCGAGGGCGTGGTCGACGAGGTGCGGCCGGGCGAGCGCCTGTCCTACCGGTCCTCCCCGGTGCTGCCGGACGGGGACGCGGCCTTCACCGCCCACGTCGGTCTCGACCTGCGCCCCGAGGGCGCCGGCACCGGCCTGGACGCCCGGGTCCGGATCACCGGCAGCACGGTCGAGTCCGCGGACTTCGTCGCGGGCATCGAGATCGGCTTCGGGCAGAGCCTCGACAAGCTCGCGGCGGTCCTCGCCGCGGAATCTTCGCAGGCCACGGGGCACGACACCGAGTACGACACCGAACATGACGATGACTCAAGGAGCACGAGATGACCGGCACTACCGACCGCAGGGTGACCGCGAACCTGGCCCTCACCCTCGACGGCCGCTACCACGGCCCCGGCGGGCCCAGCGACTTCGACTTGTTCGTCCCGTATGTGACCAGCGAGGTGGCCCGGGACCACCTCACCCGGATCCACCAGGGCGCCACGACGGCGCTGCTGGGCAGGGTCAACGCCGAGGGCTTCATGGGTTTCTGGCCGACGGTCGCCGAGGACGCGGGCGCCGATCCGCGCGACCGCGGATACGCCAAGTGGCTGGTCGACACCGAGAAGGTGGTGCTGTCCACCACCTTGACCGAGGCGCCGTGGGAACGCACCCGCGTGGTGAACGCTCCCGCCGCGGACGTCGTCGCGGGACTGCGGGCCGAGGGCGGGGGCGACATCCTGGTCAACAGCAGCGCCAGCGTCATCAAGCCGCTGCTGGCCGCCGACCTCGTCGACCGGCTGTACCTGCTGGTCCTGCCCGAGATCGCCGGGGGCGGGGGGCGGCTGTTCGAGGACGGCCTGCCGTCCACCAGGTGGGCGGTGAGCCGCCAGGAGACCGGTGAGCTGGGCGAGATGGCCGTGATCTACGACCGCGTCCGCTGACCCGGCCGTGCCGCGGTGGCCGTGGAGGCGCGCTCGTGCCGCCTCCGCGGCCACCGTGTGGGCGCGAAGGGCCTCCCTGCCCGGGCCGCCGTGGAGCCGGGGCCCGGGGCGGGCGGGCTGCGTCTAGAGGATCGCTGCGGCGATTCCGGCGCCGATCGCGGCCAGGACGATGATGACGGCGGCCGCGGCGAGGACGATCGTGCGGGCGCGGCGGGCGCGGGGGGTGCCGAGGCGGGCGAGGCGCTGGGCCAGCCGCGGGTCGTCCTCCTTCAGGCGGACCTCGATCTGGCTGAGGATCCGCTGCTCCTCCATCGACAGCGCCATGCTTCATACCTCCGGGGGGTGCTCAGGTGTGAGATTCCTCCCCAGGGAGCATGATCATTATCCCTCGGGGGCGGTGGCCGTTGCGCCGCGCCCGGGGCGGCTCTCGTGGTGGAGGCGGTCCAGGGCGGTGACGGAGTAGGTGTAGGAGCGTCCGGGCTTGGCGGTGGGGTCGATGATGCCGCCGCCGCGGACATCGGCGATGAGGCGGCGGGGGTCGACGGGCGCGCAGCCGGGTTTGGCGCCCTCGACGCGGTAGACGGCGTAGGAGGCGGCGCCCTGCGAGGCGCGCCAGGTGACCTTCACGCCCTTCACGCCCTTGCCGTCCTTGCCGTCCTTGCCGGTGGCGGGGGCGGCCGTGGTGCCCTGGACGGGCGGGGGCGCCTGCCCGCCGCGCCGGGCGGGGACGGGCGGGACGGCGGGGCGAGTGTAGTGGTCGGCGCGGATGCGGGCGGCGGATCCGCGCCGGTTGGCGGCGATGTCGGAGGCGCTGAAGAACACGTCACCGCTGATCTGCGGGTACTTGGCGTTCAGGGTGAGGTGGCGCGACAGTTCGGCGGGCTTGCGCCAGGCGGCGTCCTCGCCGACGCGGTAGGCGGCCTGCCCGATGGTCAGCTGGACGCCGGTGCCCTCGACCTGGCGGGCCCACCAGGGGGCGAGTTCGGCGTAGTCGGCGCGGGCGTCGCCGATGGGCCAGTACAGCTGGGGGGTGACGTAGTCGAGCCAGCCGCGTTTGATCCATTTGCGGGTGTCGGCGTAGATGTCGTCGTAGCTCTGCAGGGCGGCGGTGGGCGACCCGGCGGGGTCGCTGCTCTTGTTGCGCCACACGCCGAAGGGGCTGATGCCGAAGCGGACCCAGGGTTTGGCGGCGTGGATGCGGCCCGACAGCGACTCCACGAGGGTGTCGACGTTGCGGCGGCGCCAGTCGGCGCGCTTCATGCCGCCGCCGTAGGCCTTGAAGGCGGCGTCATCGGGGAAGTCGCCGTCCTCGGGGTAGGGGTAGAAGTAGTCGTCGAAGTGGACGGCGTCGATGTCGTACTTGGTGACGACGTCCATGACGGCGTTGGCGGCCAGGTCGCGGACCTGGGGCAGGCCGGGGTCGTACCACAGGCCCTTGCCGTACTTGCGGACCCAGTCGGGGTGCTTGCGGGCGGGGCTCTTGGGCGACAGCTTCTTCAGGTCGTCGTGGCGGGAGACGCGGTAGGGGTTGAACCAGGCGTGGAACTCCAGGTTGCGGGCGTGGGCCTCCTTGATCATGAAGGCCAGGACGTCGTAGCCGGGGTTCTTGCCCTGGGTGCCGGTGAGCCACTGCGACCACGGCTCGTAGGGGGAGTCGTAGAACGCGTCGGAGTTGGGGCGGATCTGGACGAACACGGCGTTCATGTTCATCGCGGAGGCGGTGTCGAGGAGGCGGGTGAACTGCCTGCGCTGGTCGGCGGCGGAGGCGCGGGGGTCCTTGGGCCAGTCGATGTTGCCGACGCTGGCGATCCACATGCCGCGCAGCTGGCGCCCGGCGGCGCCGTCGGGGGCGGGGACGGCCGGGCACTCGGCCTCGGCTCCCGGGGGGACGGGGCCGTCCTCGCGCCCGGTCGTGCCGCCGAAGGCGGTGATGCCGCAGGCGGTGAGCGCGCTCGCCGACGCTCCCGCCGCCAACGCCGCCGCCACTTGCCGGGTCCTGGATCGCCATGCCATAGCGGCCCATTGTTACGCACGCGCCGGGATGCCATGCACGAAACGCGGCCGCCCGTGTGATCCCTCACTGTCCCGTTTCGCCTGATCTTCGCATTGCGATCTTCGAACACGCGTTCCATACTGGCGGGACGCGGGTTCGTTCATGTGTTCGAGGAGGTGGGGGTGCGCTGGGATCACCTCCGGCTGGACGGGGACGACGGGCCGGCGCCGCCGCTGATCGAGCGCGGCGCGGTGGCGCGCACGTTCGACACGCCGGAGTTCCGCGGCATGACCTTCTACGAGGTGCGCGCCCGGACGGTCGTCAACAAGGTCCCCGAGGCGTCCCGCGTCCCGTTCCGCTGGACGGTCAACCCCTACCGGGGCTGCACCCACGCCTGTTCCTACTGCTTCGCCCGGAAAAGTCACGAGTATCTGGATTTTGATGCGGGTGCGGACTTCGACTCGCGAATCGTGGTGAAGGTGAACGCCGCCGAGCGGGTCCGGGCGGAGCTGGCGGCGCCGCGGTGGCGGGGCGAGCACATCGCGATGGGCACCAACGTCGACTGCTACCAGCGGGCCGAGGGCCGCTACCGGCTGATGCCGGGGATCATCGCGGCGCTGGCGGAGGCGGCCAACCCGTTCTCGATCCTGACCAAGGGCTCGCTGATCCTGCGCGACCTGCCGCTGCTGGCGGAGGCGGCGGCCCGCACGCGGGTCGGCGCGGCGGTGTCGGTGGGGTCGCTCGACCGGGACCTGGGGCGGGCGGTGGAGCCGGGCGCGCCGCCGCCGCGGCGGCGGCTGGAGGTGTGCGCGGCGCTGAACGAGGCGGGCGTCGGCTGCGGGGTGCTGATGGGCCCGGTCCTTCCCTACCTGTCGGACTCCCCCGCCCAGCTGGAGGCGGCGGTCCGGCAGATCGCCGAGGCGGGCGCCACGTCGGTGTCGGCGATCACGCTGCACCTGCGCCCCGGGGCCCGCGAGTGGTTCCTGTCCTGGCTGCGCGAGCACCACCCCGGGCTCGTGGTGCCGTACGCGCGCCTGTACCGCGGCGGCGCCTACGCTCCGCGCGAGTACCAGGAGCGGATCGCGCGGCGAGTCCGTGACCTTGCCGCCGAGTACGGCGTCGGCGGCCGCGCGGCGCACCGCCGCTCCCCCGCCCCGCCGCCTTCTGCTGAGCCGCCTCCTGCCGCGCCGCCGCAGCAGCTGACTCTCCTGTGAGCCGCCTACGCCGCCGGTGACGGGCGGCGGTGGATGGCGAGGCCGGTGCGGCCGGGGGCCAGGTGGGGGCGCAGGGTGAGGTCGTCGGTGTAGTCGCCGCCTCGCTCGCTGCGGTAGGCGATGGGTTCGGCGGTGGGCAGGGCGTGCAGGCGGGCGTCCAGCGCGGCGGCGGCCGCGGTGTGGTCGGCGGGGGCGGCGCGGTCGGCGCCGGTGATGACCAGCGGCGGCAGGACGTCCATCCCGGTGTAGAACAGCGTGCCGTGCAGGAGGGGGAACAGCAGGTCCTCGGCGGCGCCGTGCACGCCGCGGGGGCCAAGGCCGCGGGAGCGGGCGCCGGCGGTGGTGACGACCAGGGCGCGGCGGCCGGCCAGGCCGCCGTCGCCGTAGCGCAGGGTGCGGCCTGAGCCGTCGGTGACGCCGAACGCGAAGCCCTGGACGAACACGCGGTCGAACCAGCCCTTCAGGATGGCGGGCATCCCGTACCACCACAGGGGGAACTGCACGACCAGCGCGTCCGCCCAGGTGATCTTGTCGTGTTCGGCGCGGATGTCGGGGGCCAGGGCGCCGGCGGCGTGGGCGCGTTCGGACGCGGCCCCGACGATGAGGCGGTCGGCGGGGTCGTGGCCGAAGTCGGCGGGGCCGACCACGGGGTTCCAGCCCATCGCGTACAGGTCGGAGTGGCGGACGCGGTGGCCCTCGCGGCGCAGGGTGGCGGCGCCGTGGTCGCGCAGCGCGCCGTTGAGGGAGCGGCCGTCGGGGTGGGCGAAGATCCACAGGACGTTCACTGGCGCTGTCTTCCTTCCCGGTGTGCCGGTCTTGCTGGTCGGGACCTTGCTGGTCTGGTGTCGATGCTGCCGGGCGGGCGGCGGCCGTGGTCAGTGGCCGGTCGGCCATGGTGTGCAAGGATCGGGCCATGGCGGGCGGGGTCCACCGGGTGGCGGTGCTGGTGCGCGAGGGCGTGCTGCCGATGGAGCTCGGCATCGTCCACCAGCTGTTCGGGCAGGCGCGGTCGGCGCAGGGCGCGCCGCTGTACGAGGTGGTGTCGTGCGGGGTGGAGCCCGGGCAGGTGCGGGCGGACGCCGATTTCGCGGTGGCGGTGCGGCACGGGCTGGAGGCGCTGGAGGCCGCGGACACGGTGGTGGTGCCGGCGTCGCACGTGCTGGACGAGAGCCGTCCCGGGCAGGGGCCGGTGCCGGGGGCGCTGGCGGCGGCCGCGGGGCGGGGCGCGCGGGTGGCGTCGGTGTGCACGGGCGCGTTCGTGCTGGCCGCGGCGGGGCTGCTGGAGGGGCGCCGCGCCACGACGCACTGGCTGTCGTGCGGGCGGCTCGCGGAGATGTTCCCGGCGGTGCGGGTGGACGCGGCGGTGCTGTTCGTCGACGAGGGCGCGGTGCTGACCTCGGCGGGCGAGGCGGCGGGCATCGACCTGTGCCTGCACATGATCCGCCGTGATCACGGCGCGGCGGTGGCGGGGGACGTGGCGCGCCGCACGGTGGTGCCGCCGCACCGGGAGGGCGGGCAGGCGCAGTTCACGGCGCTGCCGGTGCCGCCCGCGGGGGCGTCCTCGACGAGCGCGGCGCGGGCGTGGGCGCTGGAGCGGCTGGACCGGCCGGTGACGCTGGCGCAGCTGGCGGCGCGGGCGTCGATGAGCGTGCGGACGTTCACGCGCCGGTTCCGGCAGGAGACGGGCGTGTCGCCGCAGGTGTGGCTGACGGCGCAGCGGGTGCAGGCGGCGCGGCGGCTGCTGGAGGAGACCGACCTGCCGGTGGACCGGGTCGCCGAGCGGGCGGGGTTCGGGACGGCGGCGTCGCTGCGCGCGCACCTGCACGCGGCGATCGGGGTGTCGCCCTCGTCCTACCGCGCGACGTTCCGCGGCCCGGGCGGCGCCTGAGGGGGGTCAGGCGTGCTCGGCGTCGAGCTCGACGGGTTCGGCGATGACGTCGACCATCGCGCCGTTGCGCAGCACGGTGATCGGCAGGGGCCGGCCGATCGCCTCGGCGAACATGAGCCGCTGCAGGGACTGGGCGTCGGTGACCGCCGCGCCGCCGGCGGTCAGGACCAGGTCGCCGCTGCGCAGCCCGGCCCGGTCGGCGGGTCCGGCGGGCACGACCTCGGCGACGCGCAGCGCCTCGCTGCGGCCGGTGCGCTCGCGCAGGTCGGCGGGCACGGGGACGGGCGCGGCGGCCAGGCCGAGGAACGCGCGGCGCACGCGGCCGTCGCGGATGAGGGCGTCGATGATGCGGCGGGTGGTGGCGTTGACGGGGACGGCCAGGCCGAGGCCGATCCCGGCGACGGCGGTGTTGACGCCGACGACGCGGCCGTGGGCGTCGGCGAGCGCGCCGCCGGAGTTGCCGGGGTTGAGGGCGGCGTCGGTCTGGATGACGTCCTCGATGACGCGGACGGCGGTGCCGGTGCGGGTGCGCTGGGAGGCCGGCAGGGACCGGCCGAGGGCGGACACGACGCCGGCGGTGACGGATCCGGCCAGGCCGAGGGGGTTGCCGACGGCGACGACGAGCTGCCCGACGGCCAGGGTGTCGGCGTCGCCGAGGGTGACCGGTTCGGGGACGGGCCCCTCGGCGCGGAGCACGGCCAGGTCCGACAGGGGGTCGGTTCCGACGACGGTGAACGCGCCTTCGGCTCCGCCGGAGAACGCGGCGTGCCCGCCGGCGGCGGCGCCGACGACGTGGGCGTTGGTGAGCAGGAAACCGTCGCCGGTGAACGCCACGGCCGACCCGGCGCCCTCGCCGCGGCGGTGGCGGACGCGCAGGGCCGCCACGCGCGGCGTCAGGTCGCGGGCGACGGCGGTCACGACGCGCGAGTAGGCGTCCAGCGGCGGCTCGTCCCCGGCGGGCCGGTCCGCGCGGGGATCGCTCTCATGGGGGATCATCGCACCTCCCGATGATTACATCGTTACACGGTAACGGTGTGAGGGGGAGGTGTGTTCCCGGCCATCCCGGCCCGGCCACCCGTCCGCAGGGTCGGCGCGTCCCCCAGTGCCCCGGGCGCTGCCGGCGGCGCTCCTTCCGCTCCCAGGGTCAGCGCAGGGTGGACAGGCCGCCGTCGACGTGCAGGACCTGCCCGGTGACGTAGGACGCGCGGTCCGACAGCAGGAACACCGCAGCGTCGGCGACCTCCCACGCGGTGCCCTGCCGCCGCATCGGGATCAGCTCCGCGACCCGGTCGCGGCCGGTGTTCCCGGCGGAGGCGTCGCGGCCCATCACAGTGTCGATCAGGCCCGGCGCCACCACGTTGGCGCGCACGCCGCGGGGCGCGCCCTCG
Source organism: Actinomadura sp. NPDC049753 (assembly GCF_040674655.1). Taxonomy (NCBI): domain Bacteria; kingdom Bacillati; phylum Actinomycetota; class Actinomycetes; order Streptosporangiales; family Thermomonosporaceae; genus Actinomadura; species Actinomadura sp. NPDC049753. The sequence goes on from NZ_JBFARL010000108.1 coordinate 7,733, forward strand.
GCGGCGATGTGGCGCACCAGCCCGGTCAGACCCGCCTTGGAGGCGTCGTAGGACGGCGACCGCGAACCCGGCTTGGTCCCGGCCAGCGACCCGATGAACACCATCGCCCCGCCCGCCTCCAGCGCCGGCATCGCGGCCTTGCCGACCAGGAACGGCGCCCGCAGGTTGACGTGCAGGACACGGTCCCAGTCGGCCAGCGCCGTGCCCGCCAGCCCGTACCCGATGCCGATCCCCGCGTTGAACACCACCCCGTCCAGGCCGCCGAGTGCCTCCACGGCCTGGAGCACCACGCGGTCGCAGGCCGCCGGGTCGGTCACGTCCGCCGTCACCACCCGGGCCCGGCCCCCCTCGGCCTCGATCATCGCGGCGGTCTGCCCGGCGGCGTGCGCGTCGACGTCGGCGCACGCGACCACCGCGCCCTCCCGCGCGGCGGTGACCGCGATCGCGCGGCCGTTCCCGACCGGCGCGGCGGGGTCGTCGCTGGGGCGCGTCCCCGCGCCGACGACCAGGATCCGGCGGTCCGGCAGCAGCCCGCCGGGCGGCTCGATGTCGGGCATGCCCGGCACCGTAGCCGACGGCGCCGCCCCCGCCCAGACCACCCAGCCCCGGGAACCCCTCCGGGCCGGTGCCCGCGGCGGCTAGGGTGCGATCATGGGATCGGCTGCGGACACACGCGGAGAACCGGCGGCGACGGCCGAGGTGGTCGAGCGCGCCGCCGGCCTGGGCGGCGAACTGGTGCTGCGCCGGGCGGGCGGCCACTACGAGATCATCAGCAACGGCGTGTTCCTGATGGACACCCGCAACGGCGAGTCCGAGCGGCTGCTGGTCCGCGCCGCCCTCGACGCGGCCGCGCGGCGCCCCGGCGGGCCGGCGCGGGTCCTCATCGGCGGCCTGGGCGTCGGGTTCTCCCTCGTCGAGGCCCTCACCGGCGACGACGTGGAGCACGTCACCGTCGTCGAGCGCGAGCCCGCCGTCGTCGCCTGGCACGCCACCGCGCTGCGGCCCTGGTCCCGGGGCGCCCTGGACGACCCCCGCGTCACCGTCGAACGCGCCGACCTGCTCGACTACGTCACCGCCCCCGGCACGGGCCGCTTCGACGCGGTGTGCCTGGACATCGACAACGGCCCCGACTGGACCGTCACCCCCGGCAACGCCCGCCTGTACGCGGCCACCGGCCTGGACGCCCTCGCGGCGCTGCTGACGCCGCGCGGCGTGCTCGCGGTGTGGAGCGCGGGCGCCGCGCCCGCGTTCGAGGCGCTGCTGCGGGACCGGTTCGGGTCCGTGGAGGCCAGGCCCGTCCCCGTGCCGCGCGGCGAGCCCGACATGGTCTACCTCGCCGGCGAGCCGCGCGCCGACCTCGATGCGGGATCGGCGACAAAGCGGGGGCGCTCGTTTCTGTAGGCCGCGGCGTCCACTCCGGAAAAGCAGTTCGCTAGGTTTCGGCCTGACACAACCGTTTTGGGAGGATCTGTGGCTACTGCCCACGCAGCCCGGCGGCGTCCCGCCGTCCTGGGCGACCTGCTGCCCGGCTCGCTGGCCCGCGACGCCGCGCTCGTCATCGGCGCCGCCGCCTTCGTCGGCCTCGCCGCGCAGATCGCGGTCCCGCTGCCCGGCACCCCCGTGCCGGTGACCGGACAGACCTTCGCGGTGCTGCTCACCGGCGCCGCCCTCGGCTTCGGCCGCGCCGGCCTGGGCATGCTGGTCTACCTGCTCGCCGGAATGGCCGGCGTCCCCTGGTTCACCGACGGCACCTCCGGCGCCGGATTCCCCACCCTCGGCTACATCATCGGATTCGTCGCCGCCGCCGCCGTCGTCGGACGCCTCGCCCAGCTCGGCGGCGACCGCACCCCGCTGCGCACCATCGGCACCATGCTCACCGGAACCGCCATCATGTACGCCGCGGGCGTCCCCTACCTGATGGCCGCCCTGCACGTCGACCTCGCCAAGGCCCTCGACCTGGGCGTCACCCCGTTCCTCGCCGGCGACGCACTGAAGGTCCTGCTGGCCGCCGGACTGCTGCCCGCCGCCTGGAAGCTCACCGGCACCGCCCGCCGCTGACCCCGGCCCCGGCACGCCGCGCCGCGCCGCCGCGTCCCGTCCCCGCGCATGGGGACGGGACCGACGGGCATACGCGCAACCAGGCCCCTGTGGCGCACACCTCACCCCCCACCGCCACCCCGCCCGTTTGAACAGGTTCAAATCTGGCGTACAGTGGCTCACGTGAAGCTCGCCGTGACAGCACCGGACCGACTCACCGTCCGCACCGTCCCGATCCCCGACCCGGGCGACCTCATCGCGCGGCTTCCGCACCCCTCCGCGCTCGCCTGGATCCGCCACGGCGAAGGAATCGTCGGCTGGGGCGAAGCCGCCCGCCTCACCCTCCCCGGCGGCCACGACCGCTTCGACGCCGCCGCCCGCATGCTCCACGACCTGTTCGGCGCCGCCGCCGTCGACGACACCGTCAACGCCCCCGGCTCCGGACCCGTCGCCTTCGGCACCTTCGGCTTCGACCCCAAATCCCCCGACTCCACCCTCATCATCCCCCGCCGCATCCTCGGCCGACGCGACGGCCGCGCCTGGCTCACCACCATCGGCGACGACACCGACCCCCTCACCCTCGCCAACCCGCCCCAGGCACCCACCGGCCTGCGCTGGAGCGACGGCGCCCTCCCCGAACACGCCTGGAAGCACGCCGTCGCCACCGCCGTCGACCGCATCCGCCGCGGCCACCTCCTCACCGGCGCCCCCACCGCCCCACCACCGCCCCGCCCCGCCGACAACACCGGCCACCTCGGCAAAGTCGTCCTCGCCCGCGACCTCACCGTCCGCGCCGACACCCCCATCGACGCCCGCGTCCTCCTCCAACGCCTCGCCGCCCGCTACCCCGGCTGCTACACCTTCTCCTGCGCCGGCATGGTCGGCGCCACCCCCGAACTCCTCATCCGCCGCACCGGCGGCGACATCGAATCCCTCGTCCTCGCCGGCACCACCGCCCGCGGCGACACCCCCGCCGACGACCAGGCCCGCGCCGCCCGCCTCTTCACCTCCGCCAAGGACCGCGAAGAGCACCGCTACGCCGCCGAGATGGTCCGCGACGCCCTCGCCCCCCTCTGCGCCCACCTCACCGTCCCCGACGAACCCGAACTGCTCACCCTCCCCAACGTCCTGCACCTCGCCTCCCCCCTGCGCGGACGCCTGGCCGCCGACCGCTCCGTCCTCGACGTCGTCGCCGCCCTGCACCCCACCCCCGCCGTCTGCGGCACCCCCACCGACACCGCCATGGACCTCATCCGCGAACTCGAAGGCATGGACCGCGGCCGCTACGCCGGCCCCGTCGGCTGGGTCGACGCCCGCGGCGACGGCGAATGGGGCATCGCCCTGCGCTGCGCCGAGATCGACGGCACCCGCGCCCGCCTGTTCGCCGGCTGCGGCATCGTCGCCGACTCCGACCCCGACGCCGAACTCGCCGAAGCCCGCGCCAAGTTCCGCCCCATGCAGTACGCCCTGCACGGCTGACCCCACCCCGCCACAGCACCGCCACCGCACCCGGCACACTGGACCCATGCGCGCGAGCCGGCTGCTGTCCCTCCTCCTGCTCCTGCAGGCCAGGGAACGCATGACCGCCCGGGAACTGGCCGCCGAACTGGAAGTCTCCGTCCGCACCGTCTACCGCGACGTCGAATCCCTCAGCGCCGCCGGCGTCCCCGTCTACGCCGACCGCGGACCCGACGGCGGCTACCGCCTCCTCAACGGCTACCGCACCCGCCTCACCGGCCTCACCGCCACCGAGGCCGAATCCCTCACCCTGTCCGGCCTCCCCGGCCCCGCCTCCCAACTCGGCCTCGGCGACGTCCTCGCCGCCGAACTCAAACTCATGGCCGCCCTCCCACCCGACCTGCGCACCCGCGCCACCCGCATCCGCGAACGCTTCCACCTCGACGCCCCCGGCTGGTTCCGCGCCCCCGACGACGTCCCCCACCTGCACGCCATCGCCGACGCCGTCTGGAACCAGCGCCGCATCGAGGTGCTCTACCGCCGCTGGCGCCGACCCCAGCAGGTCACCCGCCGCCTGGAACCCCTCGGCGTCGTCCTCAAGGCCGGCACCTGGTACCTCATCGCCCGCCCCGCCCCCGACGACCCACCCCACACCGACACCGACGAGACATCCGGCGACACCGCGCACGAACCCCGCACCTACCGCATCTCACGCGTCCTGACCCTGCGCACACTCCCCGACCACTTCGACCGCCCCCACGGATTCGACCTCGCCGCCTTCTGGGCCGCCTACGCCGAACGCTTCGAAGCCGACGCCTACCGCGAACACGCCACCGTCAAACTCTCCCCCGACGGCCTCACCCGCACCCAGATCCTCCTCCCGCCCACCATGGCCCGCGCCGCCCTCGACACCGCCACCCCACCCGGCCCCGACGGCTGGGTCCACGCCACCCTCCCCATCGAATCCGTCCGCCACGCCCACGTCGAGTTCCTCAAACTCGGCGCCGACGTCGAGGTCATCGCCCCCCCGCACCTCCGCGCCATGATCGCCGACACCGCCCGCACCCTCGCCGCCCGCTACACCCCCGACCAGACCTGACCCGCCACCCGACGCGAAGGCCCACGAGGAGGCTGAGCGCAGGCCCCGGCGGGCACCGCCCCTCCCTGTTACCTCCTCCCGCCGGCACTCGTCATGGGTGTGACGGCCGAAACGAACGGCCGCCGCACCAACGAGTGAATCGAGGACGGGATGCTGACCAGTTTCATGTACGTGACGGTCTACGTCACCGATCAGGACCGCGCGCTGAGGTTCTACACCGACGGGCTCGGCCTGGAGAAGCGGATCGACTTCTCGGGGCCCGACGGACGCTTCCTCACCGTCGGTGTTCCGGGCAGCCCGGTGCAGATCATCCTGTGGTCGCATGCGGCGGCCGCGGGACAGCCGGACGGGGCGGGCCGGAGCGCCGCGCCCGGTCCGCTGATCCTCGAATCCGACGATCTGCGCAAGGACTTCGAGATCCTGCGCCGGCGCGGCGTCACCTTCGCAGACCCCGAACCCGTGGACTACCCGTTCGGAGTTCGCATCGAGGCGGTCGACCCGGACGGCAACCGAATCTCCTTGCGTCAGCAGCGAAAGCCGTGACCCCCCACCCGTCCGGCCTCGTGACCGAGGCGTTCGAAGCCCAGCGCGATCGGCTGCGCGCCGTCGCCTACCGCGTGCTGGGCTCGCACGCCGACGCCGAGGACGTAGTCCAGGAAGCCTGGATGCGCCTCGTCCGCCAAGACGAGGCGACCATCGCCAATCTGGCGGGCTGGCTGACCACCGTGGTCGGCCGCATCAGCCTGGACGTCCTGAGAGCGCGCCAAGCCCACCCCGAAGCCGCCTATGGGCAGCAGTTCGCGGACCTCGTCGTGACACCCGCGGACGCCCCCGCGCCGGACGAGCAGGCCGTGCTGGCCGATTCGGTCGGCCTCGCCCTGCTCGTCGTGCTCGACTCGCTCACCCCGAGCGAGCGCCTGGCGTTCGTCCTGCACGACATGTTCGCCGTCCCGTTCCGCGAGATCGCCCAGATCCTGGGCAAGACCGCCGGCGCCACCAAGATGATCGCCAGCCGCGCCCGCCGGAAGGTCCAGGCCACGGACCGTCCGGCGGGCCCTGGCCGCGAGCACCAAGAGGTCGTCCGGGCGTTCCGCGCCGCCGCCCTCAGCGGCGACTTCGAAGCGCTCCTGCGTGTCCTGGACCCGGATGTGAAGCTGACCGTCGACACACCCGGCGGCATCGTCGTCACCCTCGGCGCCACCGAGGTCGCCGCCGGTGCCCGCATGTTCTCCGGCGAAGCCGCCCGCCACCGGCCCGTGCTGGTCAACGGGGTTCCTGGCCACATGTCCTGGCGTGCCGACGGAACGCCTCTCTCCGTCATCGCCTTCACCGTCGCCCAAGGCCGGATCACCGGCATCCACATCGTCGTCGACCCGGCCACACTCGCCTCGATCCAGCTGCCCGCCCCGGCCTGAGCCGGTGTCGCCAGAGTCGGCCCGGCATGCGCGAGTCATCCCGGGCCGACCAAGTTCCGCCGACGCGTCCGCGAGGTCTCCGCGCCCACCACCCGCGCCACGCTCACGAAGCGCCGGAACCCCCGGCGCACAGCGCGTGGTCGATCACGTACGTCCCACCACAACTCGACGGACGCTCGACCAGACCGAGCCCGTACCGGCCACCCGGCACACCCAAGATCAGAAGGGGGCCCTCACACCGCCGGCGGCTGGCACCCCGGACACCAGAACAGGTTCCGCCCCGCCACCTCCCCCGACGCCACCGCCGTCCCGCACACCAGGCACGGCTGCCCCGCCCGCCGGTACACGTACACCTCCCCGCCATGACCGTCCACCCGCGGCGCACGCCCCATCGCCTCCGGCGTATGCTCCGGCCGCACCGTGTCGATCCGCCCCGCACGCACCCCCGCCGCCATCAACCCCACCAGGTCGTCCCACAGCGCCGCCCACTGCCGCGCACCCAACCGCGACCCCGGCAACCGCGGATCGATCCCCTGCCGGAACAGCACCTCCGCCCGGTAGATGTTCCCCGGCCCCGCCACCACCGACTGATCCATCAGCAGCACCGCGATCGGCGTCCGCGCCCGGCTGATCCGCCGCCACGCCGCCTCCGGATCGGCGTCCTCCCGCAACGGATCGGGCCCCAGCCGATCACGCAGCAGCTTCACCTCACCCGGCTCCAGTAGCTCGCAGGTATTAGGACCCCGCAGATCCGCGTAACGCCCGCCGCCCTCCAGCCGCAGCCGCACCATCCCGACCGGAGCCGGCGCCGGCCCCTCCCCGAACGCGTACTTGCCGTAGATGCCGAGATGCACATGCAGCGTCCGGTCGTCGTCGAACCCCAGCAGCAGATGCTTGCCATGCGCATCCGCCGCCGACAGCACCCGCCCGTCCAACCACCGCGCCCCCTCGGGGAACCGCCCCTGCGGACTCGTCGCGGAAACGGCGAGGCCGCCGAACATCCGCTGATGCTCGGCGGCCAGACGGTGAATCGTGTGTCCCTCGGGCATGGCCCGGAGCATAGCCCCGCCCTAGCGCAGCGGCTCCCCGACCTCCCGCATGTGCCCCAGCGCCAGCCGGTACGACTCCACCAGCCCCGTCTCCGCGTACGGCAACCCCACCGCCGCGCAGTGCTCACGCACCAGCGGCCGCAACCGACGCAGACTGCACCGCGGAACACCCGGGAACAGGTGATGCTCGATCTGGTAGTTCAGGCCCCCCATCAGCCAGTCCGTCACCAGACCGCCCCGCACGTTCCGCGACGTCAGCACCTGCCGCCGCAGATGCCCCCACCGCTCACCCGGCCCAGGCATCGCCATCCCCTTGTGGTTCGGCGCAAACACCGCACCCAGGTGCACCCCGAACACCGCGTGCTGAATCGCGACCAGCGCCAGCGCCTGCCCCACCGGAAGCAACGCGAACGCCAGCCCCAGATACGCCACCGCGTGGACGAGCAGCAGCCCGCCCTCCAGAACCTGGTCCCGCCGCGAACGCCCACGCAAGAACAGCAGGCTCCCCAACTTCAGGTTCACGCCCTCCAGCGTCAGCAGCGGAAAGAACAACGCGGCCTGGTGCCGCGCCACCCACCGCAGGACACCCCGCTTCCCCTCCGCCTGCTCACTGGTCCACGCCAGCACGCCCTCCCCCACATCGGGGTCCTTGCCGACATGGTTCGGATTCGCGTGATGCCGGTTGTGCTTGTCGTTCCACCACCCGTGGCCCATCCCCAGCAGAAGGTTCCCCAGCAGCAACCCCAGCCACCGGTTCGCCCGAGCAGTCCGCGCGATCTGCCGGTGCCCCGCGTCATGCCCGAGGAACGCCGCCCGCGCCGACAGCACGGCCAGCGGAATCCCCAGCAGGACCGTCCACCACCCGTCCCCCGCCCACGCGACCGCCGCCCACACCGCGGCGGTCGCCGCCAGGTTCAACCCGATCGCCCGCGCGTAGTAGCCGCGCCGCCGATCCAGCAGCCCGCTGCTGCGGACGCGCCGCGCCAGCGGCGCGAAATCACTGCCGGCCGACCGTTCGGCCGGCCGGGACGGAGCGGACAGGGTCGCGGGCATGGAGACTCCATTCACCAGGGGGTGGAACGTCACGCTGAACGCACGGAAGAAGACTCCTCGAAAGCTATGGAGCGTGAGGCCGCCCGGTCACCCCGCTGCGGAGCCATTCACCGTCTGGCTCCCAGGTCCCGGTACCGCCCGGCTCCCTCATCCGCCAAGTTGATCACCCCCGGCACACCGGGCCCCTGCCCCCGAGCGCGGACGGTGCCGCCCTATAGGGTCACAAGTCATGGAAGATGACTCTCGGTGGATCGAACTGGACGGTGCCGTCAACGCCCGCGACCTCGGAGGCCTCCCCACGGCCGACGGCCGCACCACCCGGCTCGGGCGCGTCCTGCGCTCCGACAACCTCCAGGACCTCTCGGTCGCCGACGTCCGGATCCTCCTCGACGACTACGCCCTCAAGAACGTCATCGACCTGCGCAGCGACGCCGAGGTGCGCCTCGAAGGACCCGGCCCCCTCACCCGCGTGCCGTCGGTGACGATCCACCAGCTCTCGCTGTTCGCCGAGGGCGGCCGCCACACCGACGTCGCCGCCGACGTCGACAAGGCCCTGCCCTGGCAGGAGCGCCCCTCCGACGGCCCCGAACAGGACCGCTCCACCGGCCACTACCTCGGCTACCTCGCCGACCGCGGCGACTCCGTCGTCGCCGCCCTGCGCGTCATGACCCGAACCGATGGAGCCGCGCTCGTCCACTGCGCCGCTGGGAAGGACCGCACCGGAGTCGTCTGCGCACTCGCCCTCGACGTCGCCGGCGTCACCCGCGAGGCGATCGTCGCCGACTACGCCCAGACCGGCGAACGCCTCGAAGCGGTCCTGCGCCGGCTGCGCGGCAGCGACACCTACGCGGCCGACCTCGACTCCCGTCCGGCCGACACCCACCAGCCCCACGCGGCCATCATGGAGAAGTTCCTCGCCCGGGTCGACGAGGAGCACGGCGGAACCCTCGGCTGGCTCTCCGAGCACGGCTGGACCGACGAGGACACCGACACCCTGCGCGAGCGCCTCCTCGGCTGAAGGCCAGCGGCCCTCCCCCTGGCAGCGTGTTGTCGTTGTTGGTTTTTGGTTGTGTAGAGCACCGGGTGAAACGACCCACCCGGTGCCTTTACATTGTAATTTGAATGTTGAAATGAAGGGGAGAGGCCGGTCGGCGTCCGAGTGCCGGCCGGGTCAGGCGAGGATGTCGCGGACGGCCGCGTGGGCCGCGTGGCGGAGGTCGGCGTGCAGCGCCGCGTTCGCTTCCCTGTCGGTGCGGGCCTCGATGATCCGCAGCCCCTCCCCCGCCAGCGCCTTCGGCAGGTCCGCGGCCGCGGCGAGCCGCCGGTACGGGACGCCGTGCGCGGCGGCGACCGCCTCCAGGTCCACCTGGTGCGGGGTTCCGAAGACCCGCTCGAACGGGCCGCGCAGCGCCGCCTGCGGCAGCAGCGAGAAGATCCCGCCGCCCTGGTTGTTCACCACCACCATCGCCAGGTCGGGGCGCCGCTCCCGCGGCCCCAGGATCAGGCCGTTCTGGTCATGCAGGAACGCCAGGTCGCCGAGCAGGGCGTAGGAGCGGCCGCTGTGCACCAGCGCCGCGCCCATCGCCGTCGACACCAGCCCGTCGATGCCGCTCGCGCCCCGGTTGGCCATGATCCGGATACCGCGCCGCGGCCGCATCACCTGGTCCAGGTCGCGGATCGGCATGCTCGCCGCCGTGAACAGCAGCGACCCGCCCGGCAGCGCCGCGACCATGTCGCGGGCCAGCCGCGGCTCGCTCACCTCCGGGACCGCGTCCAGGACGGCGTCCACCGCCGCGGCCGCGGCCCGGTCGGCGGACCGCCACGACTTCAGCCACGTGTCGTCGCCCGACACCACCGGGATCTCGACCTCGGGCGCCACCTGCGTCGCCGAGCGGACAGGGTCGGGCCAGTGCGCCAGGTCGGGCGCCAGGACGATGTGCTCCTCCGCGCGGCGCAGCAGCGACAGCAGCGGACGCGACAGGCCCGGCTTGCCCAGCGTCACCACCACCTCGGGACGGTGCCGCTCCACGAACTCCGGGACGCCCAGCAGGAAATGGTGCGACGACAGCGCGTGGTCGCCGTAGCGGGCGTTGCCGTTCGGCTCGGCGAGCACCGGCCAGCCGGCCATCGACGCCGCCGCCACGTACCGCTTGACGTTCACCGCGCCGTCCCCGACCACCAGGACACCGCGCCGCGTCGGCGGGACGTGCAGCACCGACCCGGGCGTCGCCGCGCGCACCTTCGTCCACGCGCCGGTCGCGTCCCCGTCCAGGGGCTCGCACCACGTCTCGTCGCCGTCGGGGATCAGCGGCTCGCGGAACGCCGCGTTCAGGTGCACCGGCCCGGGGACGGGCGCCTGCGCCAGCCCCCACGCGCGGCTCACCAGCGACCGCCAGTACGCCACCATGCCCGGACGGTTCTCCGGGACGCCGATCTCGGCGCTCCACCGCACCGCCGTCCCGTACAGCTTCACCTGGTCGATCGTCTGGTTCGCGCCCGTGGCGCGCAGCTCCGGCGGCCGGTCCGCAGTGATCACGATGAGCGGGACGCCCGACTCGTGCGCCTCCACCACCGCCGGATGAAAGTTCGCCGCCGCCGTGCCCGACGTGCACACCAGCGCGACCGGACGCCCCGACCGCTTCGCCATGCCCAGCCCGAGGAACGACGCCGACCGCTCGTCGATCCGCACGTGCAGCCTGAGACCGCCCGACTCCTCGGCGGCGTGCAGCGCCAGCGCCAGCGGCGCCGACCGTGAGCCCGGCGCCAGGACCACGTCGGTCATCCCGCACCGCTGCAGCTCGTCGACCAGGACGCTCGCCAGCGCGGTCGCCGGGTTCACGGCGCCACCTCCACCACCGCCGGGCCGTCCAGATGGGCCTGCGCGTCCAGCGCCCGGCTCCGCCACGCGCCGTCGGGCGCCTCCCAGCGGCGCAGCGCCTCCTCGTCCACCGCCGGCCGGCGCACCTCGATCTCTCCCGCGACCGGGCGCAGCGGGTCGCGCACGACGTCGCCCTCCAGCAGCGACAGCGTCCCCAGCCCGCACGCGTAAGGCAGCTCCGGCAGCGCGGCGGCCAAAGCCACCCCCGCCGCCAGCCCCACCGACGTCTCCACCGCGCTCGACACCACCACCGGCAGCCCGCACGCCTCCGCGACCCGCAGCGACGACGCGACCCCGCCGAGCGGCTGCACCTTCAGCACCGCCACGTCGGCGGCGCCCGCCGCGCGCACCTTCAGGGGGTCCTCGGCGCGGCGGATCGACTCGTCGGCCGCGATCGGCACGTCCACGCGGAGCCGCACCGCCGCCAGCTCCTCCAGCGTCGCGCAGGGCTGCTCGGCGTACTCCAGCTCCCACCGGTCCAGCGACCGGATCATCCGGGCGGCGTGATCGACGTCCCAGCCGCCGTTCGCGTCGATCCGGACCCTGCCCCGCGGGCCGATCGCCGCGCGGACGGCCTCCACCCGGGCCAGGTCGTCGGCGTCGGTCTGGCCGCGCTCGGCGACCTTCACCTTCGCGGTGCGGCAGCCGGACTCGCGCGTCATCTCGAAGGCCCGCTCCGGGCCGACCGCCGGGATCGTCGCGTTCACCGGGATCCGGTCGCGGACGGGCGCGGGCCAGACCTCCCACGCGGCCTCGCGGGCGGCGGCCAGCCAGCGGGCGCACTCGGCCGGACCGTACTCGGCGAACGGCGAGAACTCCCCCCATCCGGCGGGGCCCCGCAGCAGGGCGCCCTCCCGCCGCGTCACGCCGCGGAACCGCGTCCGCATCGGGATGGAGTACACCCGCACTCGCCGACCCCCTGACCTGCCCGTCGAATCACGGCATTTCCGGATCACACCGTGCACTCGAACCCCTAGTAGTACCACCGAAAACGTATCGGATGGTGATGGCTGATGATGGCCCCGCCTGTTCCCGCCCGATACGGCCGTCTTGCCGTGCTGAACGGGCAGACCCCTCATGACCGCTGACACAGAGACGGACGCCGTGTCCGTGTTGAGGACCTCGCGGCGGCGATCCGTGACGCGCTCGACGCACCCGTCGCGGACAGCCGCGAGCCCGGCGCCAAGGCGGGAGAAGGCATGCTGCGGCTGGAGCGCGCCAGCAACGTGCGGGCGTCTTGGAGGGTCTTGCCTGCGGCACCGGCACCGGTGACTAGCGCGGCGTCCATGGTCCGTGAGGCGACGGTCGAGTTCCCGCTCACCTATCCCGTCCGGCCGAAGGCGAAGGTGGCGTCGTCAGGGCGCGTGTGCAGGGCGTGGCTCTGACCGCGGCCGGCTGGGCAGCGCTCCTTCCCCTTGCCGTCTTGAGGGCTGCTGCGAGCGCCCCGGACCGCCTCGAAGCAGCGCAGGACGAGCCCGGCGACCTCTACGCGGAGGCCGCCGCCCTGAACCTCCTCCCCGCAGCAGCAGGAATCGAGTTACCCATGGCTGACGTTCACATCGAGTAAAAAAACCGGGCGCCCGGTATGTTTTGCGGGTGGCACGGATGGATGGTTTTGAACAGCCGAAACAGCAGAGAGCTCAGCGGACACGCCAGGCCGTGTTGACCGCCGCCGCGGAGTCGTTCGCCGAGCTGGGCTACCCGGCGACCGCCACCGCCGACATCGCCGCACGCGCCGGAGTGACCAAGGGGGCGATGTACTTCCACTTCCCCACCAAGGAGGGGCTGGCGGTAGCCATCGTCGAAGACTTCTACCGACGGTGGCCCCCGCTGGTAGAGCGGATCCGCGCGGAGTCGGCCACCGCCCTCGACGCGATCGCAGCAGTGCTGCAGGCGGTCGCCGAACAGTTCCGCGATGAGGTGTCGGTGCAGGCGGCGGTGAGGCTTCAGGCCGAGCGCGCTCTGGTCGACACCGACCTGCCAGAGCCCTACCAGGGATGGATCACGGTCCTCTCCGACCTGTTCAACTGCGCCGCACAGGCCGGCGAACTCCGCGAAGGAGCAGACCCCGCGGCCCTGGCGCGGGTCACCGTCGGCGCCTTCTTCGGGATCCAGCAGGTATCCGAGGCCGCTACCGGCCGGGCGGACCTGACCGCGCGCCTGACCGAGTTCTGGGAACTGCTGCGGCTCGCGATCCAGATACCGCCACCCCCGCACGCCTGACCCGGCCAACGAAATCGCACTGATCACGGGCGCGATCCCGGCGGACATCGATCGCGGCCCGAGCAGCAGATTCACGAGAGGAACAGTGATGACTGCGAACCCGAAGATTGAGGCGATCGGCAAGTTCTTCGCCGCCTACGCCGCCTACGACCTCGACGCTATGCGTGAGGTCCTGACCGACGACATCGAGTGGACCATCCCAGGGCACCACCCCCTGGCGGGGGCCAAGCATGGCGTCGAAGAGGTCGCTGCCTTCTTCACCCAGCTCAGGAAGGGCGGTTTCCAGGCCGAACCACTGTTCCTTGAGGCCAACCAGGAATATGTGGTCGACATTCACCATGGCTGGACCACCGAAGGAATCGGCAAGGTCGACACCATGTGGGCGCTGGTCTGGCACTTCAACGCAGACGGCAAGGTCGACCGTGTGTTCAATCTTTCCGGAGACCAGCACCAGATGGACACCTTCGTCTGGAGCAACTATTCCCTGGCGTCTCTCCCGGACCGCTTGGCCTGATACCAAGCCGGGTCGCTGTTGGCCCTGCCACCGGGCATCACGCCCGCAGCCGTGGCCCAGGAAATACCCAGTCGATCATCCGGCCGGGGGGCGGATTCGATCGTCTACGCTCCTCGGCCGCTCTGATCAGGACCCGGACCCGACCTGCCGGAACAGGCCTCCCCTCAACTGGAAACCGGCCGCACCCGGGCACCCCGCCAACCCCATACAGTCCCCCGAGTCCACCCGTGTCCACTCCTATACGAGGCTGTGCCGCCCCCAGGGCTCACGCGATTGCGAGCGGCACCTGCGCCAACCGACCGAAAGTTCAGCTCGAGCGACGGAACTCCTGCACCCGCTGAGCGAACTCCTCCGGTTCCTCGCCGGGCTCCGGATACAACTCCTGCGGGTCCGGCGGTGGCCGTCGCCCATCACCGTCAAGGCCGGCCTCCGGCTCCGGATCCACCCCCAGCCGCTCACCGGTATCGAAAGACTCCCCGGCCTCCGGATCCTCCTCGATCGCGAAGACCTCACCGAACTCGACACCGCCAGCTTCGAAGATCGTCATGTACGCCGGGACCCGAGGCGAATCCAACAACACCGTCACGACCTCAGGACTCGTCGGAGCGTTATCGAACTCCGCCTCCCACGACCCGTCCATCAACGCCCGCAGGAACTTCGCGGCCAGACGCTGCTTCTCCGGGGCCTGGCCTCCCGCCCACTCGGCCACGACTTCCCACGTCGTCTTGGTGAGCCGCAGCGGGCGCATGGCTACCCCTCCAGGCGCCTCAACAGATCCTCGACGGCGGCGGGGGCGGCCGGCTCGGGAACCGCCGCCCGCTGGTCGCGGATCCGCTGACGCAGATCGGTGGTTGACTCCAGACGAACCATCCGGTCAACACTCTCCGCAAACCGCGTCAGGTGGTCAATATCCTTCGAGTGGCCGTACGCGGCAACCACCCTGATCAGCGACCGGAACACTTCCCGCTGCTCCTCCGCGGTCAGTCCGTCCCACACCCCCATCGCCGTCTTGACCTGCGGGTCGTCCTTCGCCGGCACTCCAGGAGGAGTGACCTCGACGGGTTTCATCAGCGACCTCCACTCAACGGTTACATGTCCGTTCTCAGGCCTGCTCCGACAACCTAGGGGCAGTCCGCTGATCCGCTCAGCCGCTCCCCGCCTCGGGGCGGAAACGTGGCCAGATCGGGCCCTCTGCGCGACGGGCGGTGAACCAGCCACCGACCCGACACGTCCCCGTCAACCCGCGTACCGCAACCGGCCGCACCCTGAAACCGATCACAACCCGCGGGCACTGACCCGGAGACGTGCGGCAGGGCTCCCACCGATCCGGCTGCACGCTCTCCGGCACGGCACGGCACGCGACGCTGATGCTCGCCGGCAGCGCGGACATGAAGCTGGTGCAGGCGCAGCTGCGGCATCCCTCCATCTCGTTGACCGCGGACACCTACACGAGCGTGTTGCCGGACGTGGCGAGGGAGGCTGTGGAGGGCGGTGGGGGCGTGGCACCGCTCAACCGCACGAATCAGCAGGTCAGAGCGTCACGGATGCCGCGCCCCGCGTCCCCAAAAGATCGCGCTCCGAGTCCTAGGAGTACCACGGGAAACGCGACCAATCGGGATCGCGCTTCTCCAGGAACGAGTCCCGTCCCTCGGCGGCCTCGTCGGTGCCGTAGGCCAGCCGCGTCGCCTCCCCGGCGAACACCTGCTGCCCCACGAGACCGTCGTCGACGAGGTTGAAGGCGTACTTCAGCATCCGCTGCGCCGTCGGGCTCTTGCCGTTGACCTTCCGCGCCCACTCCAGCGCCGTCGCCTCCAGCTCGGCGTGCGGGACGACGGCGTTCACCATGCCCATCCGGTGCGCGGCCTCGGCGTCGTACTCGTCGCCCAGGAAGAAGATCTCCCGGGCGAACTTCTGCCCCACCTGCCGCGCCAGGTACGCCGACCCGAACCCGCCGTCGAAGCTCGCCACGTCCGCGTCGGTCTGCTTGAACCGCGCGTGCTCCCGGCTGGCCAGGGTCAGGTCGCACACCACGTGGAGGCTGTGCCCGCCCCCGGCCGCCCAGCCCGGCACCACGCAGATGACGACCTTGCCCATGAACCGGATCAGCCGCTGCACCTCCAGGATGTGCAGCCGCCCCGCCCGCGCCGGGTCGATCGTGTCCGACGTCTCGCCCTCGGCGTACTTGTAGCCGTCCCTGCCGCGGATCCGCTGGTCCCCGCCCGAGCAGAACGCCCAGCCGCCGTCCCTCGGCGACGGCCCGTTGCCCGTCAGCAGCACGCAGCCGATGTCGCTGGACATCCGCGCGTGGTCCAGCGCACGGTACAGCTCGTCCACCGTGTGGGGGCGGAACGCGTTGCGCACCTCGGGGCGGTTGAACGCCACCCGCACCGTCCCGTGGTCGACGGCCCGGTGGTAGGTGATGTCGGTGAAGCCGAACCCCTCGACCTCTCTCCAGGCGTCCGCGTCGAACAGCTCCGAGACCATGTCTTCCTCTCCGTCGGGCGACCGCGCCGCGGCCGGGGCGCGGCGCTCGGGCACCATTCAACCGGCCTCGCGTTTGAACGCGTTCAGCGGGGTCGTCTACGCTGATGAGATCATGGATCGCCCGCTGCACGCCGTCGTTCTGCCGCCCGGCCCCCGCCTGCTGGACGCCCTCGCCCGCGCCCTCGACGGCGGCCCCGCGATCTGCCCCCTGCCCCCGGACCTGCCCGAGCCCGCGCTGCGCGGCCTTCTGGACGCCCTCGCCCCGGACGCGATCGAGACCGCCGGCGGCACCGTCCCGCACTCCGGCGGCGCCGGGCACCCGCCCGTCGACGCCGGCACGGCGGTGCTCATCGCCACGTCGGGCTCCACCGGCGCCCCCAAGTTCGTCGAGCTGACGGCCGGCGCGCTGCGCCATTCCGCCGCCGGCACCCTCGCCCGCATCGAGGCCGGGCCCGGCGACCGGTGGCTGTGCTGCCTGCCCACCAGCCACATCTCCGGCGTCCAGGTCCTCGTCCGTTCCCTCGTCGCCGGCACCGACCCCGTCATCGCCCCCCGCTTCGACGCCGCCGCCGTCGCGGCCGCCGAGGGACTCCACGTCTCGCTCGTCCCCACGCAGCTGCGCCGGCTGCTCGACGATGGCGCCGACCTGTCGCGGCTCGGCGCCATCGTGCTCGGCGGCGCCGCCGCCCCGCCCGGCCTGCTGGCCGAGGCGCGCGGCCGGGGCGCCCGCGTTTTCACCACCTACGGGATGAGCGAGACCTGCGGCGGCTGCGTCTACGACGGCACGCCCCTGGACGGCATGCGCGTCGCGCTCGGCGACGACGGCCGGATCCGCCTCGCCGGCCCCTCGCTGTTCACCGGCTACCGGCTGCGGCCCGAGCTGACCGCCGCGGCCAGGGACGGCGACTGGTTCCTCACCCAGGACCTCGGCGCGATCGAGGACGGCCGGCTGCGCGTCCGCGGCCGCATCGACGACGTGATCAACACCGGCGGGGAGAAGGTCGTCGCGGGCGAGATCGCCACCGTGCTGTCGCGGCACCCGAAGATCCGCGACGTCGTCGTGGTCGGCCGCCCCGACCCCGAGTGGGGCGAGCGGGTCACCGCCGTCGTCGTCCCCGCGGGGTCCGGCCTGCCGGAGCTGACCGAGCTGCGCGCGCTCGTGCGCGAGACGATGCCCGCGTACGCGGCGCCGCGCGAGCTGGAGCTGGTGGAGGCGATCCCGCTGCTGGCGTCCGGGAAGCCCGACCGGGCCCGGCTCCGCGCCTGCGCGCCCTGACGGCGGGCCGCACCGCGCATGGCACGGTGACCGCCTGGGCAGAGGACGGATCATGGCGGCACACAGCGAGGGGCAGCGGACCGAGGGCCGGGACGGCGGCGGCCCCCAGGACGAGAGCCTCCTGACCGTCGCCCTCGCGTTCGCGGCCAACCTCGGCATCGCCGTCGCCAAGATCGTCGCCGCGCTGATCACCGGGTCGGCGTCGATGGCGGCGGAGGCCGCGCACTCGATCGCCGACACCTTCAACGAGGTCCTGCTGCTGGTGGGGCTGCGCCGCAGCGGGCGCCCCGCCGACCGCCGCCACCCGCTCGGCCACGGCAAGGAGCGCTACATCTGGACCCTGCTCGTCGCCGTCGCGATCTTCGGGATGGGCGCGCTGTTCTCCTACTACCAGGGGATCGAGACGCTCACCGGGCACCGGGCGGCCGGCGAGTCCGGCGCGATCGTCGGGTACGCCGTCCTCGCGGTGGCATTCGTGCTGGAGGCGGTCTCGTGGCAGCAGGCAGTCCGGCAGGTCCGGGCCGCCGCGCGCGCGGAGGACCTGCCGCTGCGCGCCTACATTCGCCGCACCGACGAGCCCACCTCGATCAGCGTCCTGCTGGAGGACTCGGCGGCGCTCGTCGGCCTGCTCATCGCGTTCGGCGGCCTGGGCCTGCACCAGCTCACCGGGTCGGCGGCCTGGGACGGCGTGGGCTCCCTGCTCATCGGCGTCCTGCTGACCGCCGTCGCGCTCGTGCTCGGCCGGATCAACCTGAACCTGCTGATCGGCTCGCAGGCCGACCCCCGGATCGTCGCCGACGTCCGCGCGCGCCTCGGCCGCGCGGACGAGGTGGAGTGGGTCGTGGACATCGTCACCGTGACCTTCGGCGCCGACCGCGTGCTGGTCTGCGCCCGCCTCGACTTCCGCGACTCCCTCACCGCCGCCGAGGTCGAGCGCGCCTGCGTCCGGATGGCCCGCGAGCTGCGCGGCGCGCACGAGGAGATCGACGAGGTGTTCCTCGAACCGGTCCCCCGCGACGACCCTGAGCTGCGCGAACGGGTCATCGCGCGTTATGGTCGGACATTGCGGCCCAAGGATTCGGGAGCGTAGTGGTCTTTCTCACGTCGCCACGGCCTGGGGCCTTTACGAAGTAAGGTACAACCGGATCGGTTCGGGCGGTGTGAAACCGCTGGCCGTGGGCACCACGACCGTCTGGATCGCTCCTCCACGATCCCCCGCGGAGCGCCGCCCGGCGACGAAGCCGGGAACAACAGGCCCGTCCTGCGACGTTCCGTTAAGTGCGTGCGCCACGAGCGAACACAATCCGCGCCGCACTCACACACCGAAGGGAGGGGGGTGTCCCCATGCCGCGAAGCGCCGTCGAGACCCCGCTCACGGAGTCGCCGAGCCCCGCGCTCAACGACCTCCTCAAGCGTGGCCGCGCCCACGGGCGCCTCTCGCTCGACGAGGTGAGGGGGGCCTTCGAGACCGCCGGGATCAGCCCGGCCCAGGGCCGCTCCATCCTGCGCGAGCTGTCCGAGGCCGGCATCAGCCTGGCGGGCGAGCCCGACGCCGTCCGCAAGAGGGCCGCGGCCGCCGACCACGCAGGCGGGGAAACCGCCCAGGACACCTCCGGCGCCGCGGGCGCCAGGAAGCGCACCGCCCGCAGGGGCGCCGCCAAGAGCACCGCGAACGCCGCCGGCGCGGCGCCGCGGCCGGGCGGCCAGCGCGACGCCTCCGTCGACGAGGGGTTCGACGTCACCGAGGTCGAGGCCGAGGAGACCTCCGCGGACCTCGACGACCAGTCGACCACGATGGGCGACTCCGTCCACACCTACCTCAAGGCCATCGGGCGCCGCCAGCTCCTCACCGCCGAGCAGGAGGTCGACCTCGCCAAGCGCATCGAGGCCGGCCTGTACGCCGAGCACAAGCTGGAGGGCGAGGACCTCTCCCCCGCCATGCGCGCCGACCTGGAATGGGTCGCCGCCGACGGCCGCCGCGCCAAGGCCCACATGCTGGAGGCCAACCTCCGGCTGGTGGTGTCGGTCGCCAAGAAGTACTCCGACCGCGGCCTGTCGCTGCTGGACGTCGTCCAGGAGGGCAACCTCGGCCTGATCCGCGCCGTGGAGAAGTTCGACTACTCCAAGGGCTACAAGTTCTCCACCTACGCGATGTGGTGGATCCGGCAGGCGATCCAGCGCGGCTTCGCCGACTCGGCCCGCACGATCCGGCTGCCCGTCCACGTCCTGGAGATGCTCAGCAAGCTGAGCCGCGTCGAGCGCGACATGCACCAGCGCCTAGGCCGCGAGCCCACCCCCGAGGAGCTGGCCGCCGAGCTGGACAAGAGCCCCGAGCAGGTCCGCGAGCTGCTGCGCACCAGCCGCCAGCCGATCAGCCTGGACTCCACCATCGGCGAGGACGGCGAGACCCGCATCGGCGACCTCATCGAGGACACCGACAGCCCCGAGGCGTCGGAGCTGGTGGACCGCCAGCTCATGGCCGACCAGCTGCGCCGCACCCTCGACATCCTGTCCCCGCGCGAAGCCAAGATCATGGCGATGCGGTTCGGGCTGTACGACGGGACGCCGCGCACCCTGGACGAGATCGGCAAGGCGCTCGGCCTGACCCGCGAGCGGATCCGGCAGCTGGAGAAGGAGTCGCTGTCCAAGCTGCGGCACCCCAGCAACGCCCGCCCGCTGCTGGACTTCGCCGTCTGACCTCGCGCCCGGCACGGCACGCGAAGGGCCCGCGGGACCGGCACGGTCCAGATCGTAACAGCACACGTCTCAACAACACTCACCAAAGAACGCATCGCGTATTCC
>NZ_JBFARL010000109.1:0-27865 GCF_040674655.1 Actinomadura sp. NPDC049753
AGAAGTGCCGGTGAATGCTCGATGGTTCCGCGCCTTCACCGAGTTGGACAGATCGGCGCGAGCGCTCGTCATATTCTTGACCGCACCGCTTCGGGAGAGCGCCAGGGCGAGCGCCACCGCCCCGGCGGCGGCCACCACGGACCCCGCGAGCACCTGCCGCCGCCTGGGCAGATGCCGCACCCACAGGAAGAAGCCGCCCTTGGACCCCAGGTAGGCGGTGCCCGCCGACCCCAGGACGAGCGGCCCGATGACGTCGCGCAGCGCCGTGTTCACCTGTGCCAGTTCCGTGTGGAGGCCCTTGCAGCGCTTGCAGCCGTCCAGATGGCGTCCGACCCTGCGGGAGTCGCGGCCCGGCAGCGCGTCGCGAACGTAGGCGCCGAGCTTGTCCAGGACGGGACGGCACGCGTCGCCGGGGTCGAGGCCGTCGAGGTGCATCTGGAGGTAGGCCTGCCGCAGCCCCTCGCGGGCCCGGTAGGCGAGCGCGGAGGCGCCGTTCGCGGTCAGGCCGAGGATCGGGGCGACGTCGGCGGGCTTCCCGTCCTCGACCTCGGTGTGCCAGAGGACGGTCTGCCACCGCTCGGGCAGCGACAGGAAGGCCCGCGCGACCATCGAGCGTTCCAGCTTCTCGACCGCGGGGTCGTCGAAGGGCTCCTCGACCTCGTACGCCTCGATGTCGTCGGTGTGGTGGACGCGCCGGTCGGCGCGCTGCCGGTCGTAGACCGTCCGCCGCACGGCCGTGAGCAGGTAGGGCCGGAACCCGGCGTCGGGCCCGCCGCCGCGCCTGAGCACGGAGAGGACCTTGGCGAACGCGTCCTGGACGGCGTCCTCGGCGGCGTCGCGTCCGGCCAGATGGCCCGCGAGTCCGCGCGCGGCGGGCAGATGCCGCTCGTAGAGAGTGCCGTAGGCGGCGTCGTCGCCCTCGCGGATCCGGGAGATGAGTGCGGCGTCGCTCGGCTCGGCGTCACCGGGCGCCGGCACATCGTCCCCTGGTCCCATGCTTGCTCATTGTGACTGATTGACCACCTGTTGTCGCTCATTTTGGTCACAGATATCTGCGGGAGTCGCGTCATAGCCGGGACACCGCGCCGTTGGAGGGGTGTGGACGGCGTCTGGGCGGGGTCGTCCGCGCGGCGGGTGCGTTCGTTTCATCGAGGGGGTGGAACGAACGCACCCGTCCGTCACGTGATCTCGGCGCGCCCCATCTCGGACATCGTCCCGCCGGTCCCCGGCGTCTCCCACCGCACGCCGCAGTCGCTTCCGGACAGTTCGACGGTGGCGATGGCGTTGTCGAACCAGGGGCCGTTCGTCATCCGCCACCGGATCGGCGGGGCGGGCACCTTCGCGAGCTTCGCCAGGACGCGGAAGGGCCGGCCGGCGGCCCGCGAGTAGGCGATGCGGTTCGCCCACCGGAACTTGCCCTCCAGCGGGTTGCGCAGGGGCGAGCAGACGATCTGGGTGATCTTCGACCGGGTGGCGGGCGCGGTGATCCGTGCCAGGTAGGAGTAGTGGATGTCGCCGGACAGGAACGAGATGCTCGCCGGCGCCGGGCCGCGCTCCCCGCGCCCGACGGCGACGACGCCGGCGGCGACGGCGCGGAACGACCTGTCGAACGCGGCCCAGTGCTCCAGGTCGGCGGCCTGGCGGATCTTCTCGCCGACCGCCGCGCCGCGCCTGCCCCACGCGCCTTCGGCCACGGCCTCGTTCCACGACTCGGCGTGGTGGATGGCCATGGGAAGCAGGAAGGGGAGCGAACTGGCGATGAGCAGGTGGTCCATGCCGCCCTGGCACTGGCCGTCCAGCCAGTCGAACTCCTCGTCGTCGAGCATGCCGCGCCGGTCGGCGGTGAGGAGGCGGGAGCACCGGCTGTCGACGACGATCAGGCGCGTGCCGGCCCAGTCGTGGGCGTAGCTCCAGCGCATGGTCTCGGGCTGCTTGTCGGCCTTCTCGGCGAACGCGTCCAGGACGGCGCCCGCGTCGCCGGTCTCGTCGGAGGCGGCCCGGACGGCCTCGAAGACGGGGTCGGACGCCCGGTCCTGAGGCGACATGTTCCCGAGGTGCTGGTAGATCCAGTACGACCCGATGCCGCCCGTGATGCGGGCCTTCCACCAGGGCTGGGTCCACATCTCCCGGCGCCAGGTGTACGAGGTGTTCCAGTCGTCGCGGATGTCGTGGTCGTCGAAGATCGTGAAGGTGGGGACCGTGGACAGCAGCCACCGGACGGCCGGGTCGTCGTGCCAGGCGAGCTTGTAGAGCTGGGTGTAGTCCTCGTAGTCGGCGACCTCGCCGGCCGGCGGCGAGCCCGGGGCGCGGCGGCCGCTGATGAACTCGCGCATCTGGGGGGTCAGCTCGTCGGCGTACACCTGGTCGCCGACCATGAGCAGGACGTCCGGCCAGACGGCGTCCTCCCCGCCGGTCCGGAGCCTGTCGGCGAACGAGGTGAGGGCGTCGTGCCCGTACTCCTCCACGGTCCCGGGCGAGCGGCGGCAGGAGCCGAAGGAGATGCGCAGCTCGCCGTGCTCGCGCAGCGTCCTGATGTGGGACGGGGGGAACCCGGCGCCGGCCTCGGGCCAGACGGTCTCGCCGTCCGCCACCACCTCGTACGGGATCCGCGCCCCCGGCGCCAGCCCGTCGATCTCGACGACGGCGTAGTGGTGGCCGTGCGCCGTGAAGGTGCGGGCGGCGGCGTCCACCCCCTGGTCCCGGTTGACGACCCTGACCTCGCACGGACGATCGGTCTCCACCCAGATCGTCGCGGTGCGGTGACTCACGTGCCGGAGGTGGGGGCCGAGTACCAAAGCGGTCATAGAACGCCTCTCTAGCGGACGGGCGCCGATGTGTCCACAGCGCGGCCGGCCGCGCCCGCACCGGAGGTCAGCGGGAGCCCAGGACCTCGGCCTCCTTCTCGGGGGGCAGACCGACCACGGGACGGTCGGGACGCTGCGGAGCGGTGCCGCCTATCGACCGGAGCCAGGCCCAGGTGTCCGCGACCGTCTCCTGGACGGGCCTGCAACGCAGCCCCGCGGAGAGAGCCTTGCCGACATCGCCCCGGTGCAGGGTGTCGTACGCCTCCCCGGGCGGGAGCCAAACGGGAAGCTCGGTCCACGGCTCGATGCCCGCTTCCAGAATCGCTTCCGGGGCCGTCCAGACGAGATTCGCCTCCGACCCCGTCACGTCGACGCAGGACTGGAGCAGTTCCTCCATCGTCGTGTGGTCGGGTGGGCTGACCAGGTTGTAGGGGCCGCCGAGCCCGCGTTCGACGGCGTCCACGGTCCAGACGGCGAGGTCCCGCACGTCGATGTACTGGAGGCCGGCGTCGCGCGGGCCGGGCGCCAGGACGTCGCCGCCCCGTGCCATGCGCGTCAGCCACCAGGGCAGCCGCCCGATGTTCTCGTACGGGCCCAGGATGAGGCCCGCCCGGACCAGGAGGGCGTTGTCCCCGTAGACGTCGAGCACCGCGAGTTCGCCCCCGCGCTTCGCCTCTGCGTAGTCGACGTCGCCGTCGTCCGGGGAGCCGTCCACCACCTCGGCTTCCTCGCCGAGCCCGGACGGTTCCGGATACCGGTACACCGAGCGGCTGGAGATGTAGGCGTACCGCGTGACACGTCCATCGAGCAGGCGCGCTGTGTTTCGGACGACGAACGGTGCGGCGGACCAGGTGTCGATGACGGCGTCCCACTCTCCGTCCTCAAGCGCCTGGAGACCGCCCTCTGCGGTGCGGTCGCCGTGCAGCGACACGACTCCCTGGGGCGGCTCGTGGCGCCCTCTATGGAAGACCGTGACGTCCCAGCCGCGGGTAAGAGCCTCTTCGGTGATCGCCCGTCCGACGAACTCCGTCCCGCCCAGCATCAGAAGCCTCATGGAAGAACTCTGCCTTCCGTACCGGCCGGGTGTCGAAATCGGGCGGGCCCGAGTGTCGACAGAGAAACGGCCCCCGGCGACGAGTTTCGGAGCCGGTGAGGGTCACCACCGACAGGAGGAGGAACGATGCACTACCTGATGCTGATCTGCGGGGTCGAGGAGCAGGAGATGACCCCCGGCGAGCAGGACGCGATGATCGCCGACACCGAGGCGTGGGTGAAGGAGATGGACGGCCGCGGCGTCCGGAAGTTCGGCGACCGGCTGCGCCTCACCGACACCGCGACCACCGTGCGCGTGCGGGACGGGGAGACGCTGCTGTCGGACGGTCCGTTCGCCGAGACCAAGGAGCAGATCCTCGGCTTCGACCTGATCGACTGCGCCGACCTGGAGGAGGCGCTCGACGTCGCGTCCCGGCACCCGTCGGCGCGGCGCGGGTCGATCGAGGTGCGGCCGCTCTGGCCGTTCGGGGAGGAGTGACGGACGCGGGACGTGCGGTCGCGGCGGCCTTCCGCGAGGAGTGGGGCCGGGTCGTCGCGACCCTCATCCGCATGACGGGCGACTGGGACCTCGCCGAGGAGTGCGCCCAGGAGGCGTTCGCGCGCGCCCTCGAACGCTGGCCGGACGACGGGGTGCCGCGCCGGCCGGGCGCCTGGCTGACCACGACGGCCCGCAACCACGCGCTGAACCGGATCCGGCGCGGCGCGACGGAGACCGCGAAGCTCAGGGAGCTGGGGACGATGGCGGACGCGGGGGAGGGGCCGGAGCCGGGCGGCTTTCCCGACGACCGGCTCAGGCTGGTCTTCACCTGCTGCCATCCGGCGCTGCCGGTCGAGGCCCGCGTGGCGCTCACGCTGCGCACGGTCCTCGGCCTGACCACCGGGGAGATCGCGCGGGCGTTCCTGGTCGCCGAGCCCGCGATGGCGCAGCGCCTCGTCCGGGCGAAGCGAAAGATCCGCCAGGCGGGCATCCCGTACCGGGTGCCGCCCGCGCACCTGCTGCCGGAGCGCACGGCGGCGGTCCTGGGCGTCGTGTACCTGCTGTTCAACGAGGGGTACGCGGCGACCGAGGGCGCCGACCCGGTGCGCGCCGGCCTGTGCGCGGAGGCGATCCGCCTCGCCCGTCTCGTGCGCGGCCTGGCCCCGGACGACCCGGAGGTCGCCGGGCTCCTCGCGCTCCTGCTGCTCCAGCATTCGCGGCACGCCGCCCGGACGGACGGGGCCGGCGACCTGGTCGCCCTGGAGGACCAGGACCGGAGCCGCTGGGACCGCGCGGCGATCGCCGAGGGCGCCGCGCTCGTGGACGAGGCCCTCCGCAGGGGCGAGCCCGGCCCCTACCAGGTCCAGGCGGCCATCGCCGCGTGCCATGGCGCCGCGCGGACGGCGGGCGAGACCGACTGGCCGCAGATCGCGGCCTTGTACGGAAGGCTCGAAGCGATGGTCTCCGGGCCCGTCGTCCGGCTCAACCGGGCCGTCGCGGTGGCGATGGCGGACGGGCCCCTGGCGGGCCTGGCGCTGGCCGACCGCATCGAGGGCCTGGACGGCTACCACCTGTTCCACGCCACCCGCGCGGACCTGCTGCGCCGCCTCGGCCGGTCCGAGGAGGCCGCCGCGGCCTACCGGGAGGCGCTGGCGCTGGCCCGCGCCGACGCCGACCGCCGGTACCTGGCCCGCCGCCTCGGCGAGGTCCGGCGCACGGACCGACGCGGTTGCGGACAACCCCCAACCGGCGAGGCGGAGGGAACCGATTCCGGGGGCGACGCCTCACACCGACCCTGACCGCCCGTCATACCGGACGGTATTTATACCCCATACATGATTGTCTAGGGAAAATTGCGGATAAGTCTCGCGAGCCGCAATGTTCTGGCTATGGTCGAGTCCTTGCAACTCTCATTCGGTGGGGAAATGGGCTTGGGCATTGACGGGTGCCTCGCGTCGATGATGACCATTCCGGGGGCGCGGCGGGTCACGCTGGTCGACTGCGCCAGCGGGCTCGCCGTGGCGGCGGCCGGCCGGGAGGACGTCCTCGACCAGCACGAGGACGCCGCCGGCGCGACCGACGTGGTGCGGGCGGTGCTGGCGTCGCCGGCGCTCAGCGCCACCGCGGCGGGGGACGACGTCGAGGAGATCATTGTTTGCGGAACGGACGGATACCATTTGCTGGCCCTCACGGGAGCGAATCTCGACGGACATCTGTTCGTCCATTTACTGCTCGACCGGGAAAGGGGCAACATCGCGCTCGCCCGGCTCCGCGTGCGCGATCTCCTCGGCGAGATCAAGGGCGGATGACATGGCGGACGCGAACGCGGGACGGGTCGCCGCGGCCCTGGCGGCCCTGGAACGGGAGAAGGCCACCGGCCTGCTGCGGGTGGGCGGCGACGGCGCGTTCCATGTCGACCGCGGGGCCGTCACCCTCGCCGAGAGCCGGCACACGCCGGGGCCCGGCGACCTCCCGGACGGGCCCGACCCGGAACTGGCCGGGCTGCTCGCGACGTTCGACGCCGCCTGCCTGCTCCTCGCCTCGCGGGCCGAGCCGGCGTTCACCGAGGGACCGCCGAGCGGCGGCCCCCGGCGGGTGACCGTGGCGACGCTCGTCCACGAGGAGCGCCGCCGCCGCGCCCTCCTCGACGCCGCCTGGCCCGACGGCGGCGTCGACGTCGCACCGGTGGTGCCGGTCCGGCGCCTCCGACGGCAGCGCGTCATCCTGACCGGCCTCCAGGCGGAGATCCTGCTCAACGCCGACGGCAGGCGCACCCCCGCGCAACTGGCCCGCGAGCTCGGGCGGACGGTGTTCGCGTGCCTGCTCGCCGTGCGGGGGCTCGCCGCGGCGTCGCTGGTGCGGACCGGCCCGCCGGAAGGGCCCGGCGCCGCGCCCGTCCGCGAGGAGGTCCCCGCCGACTGGGCGCCCGCGGACCACGACCTGCTCGTCCGGCTCCACGCGGCGCTGGTGGAGCTCGGCTGACCGTGCTGGGGACCGAGTGGCTCACTTGATCGAAAGGCTGGCGAAGGTGGCGAAACGAGCGGGGGCCGGCACGCCGGGCGCACCGGCCGCGGGGGCCGCGGGGGCCGCGGCGGTGCGCGCGACGGAGCAGGCGGTGGCGGCGGAGCTGAGGTCGCTGCGGACCCGTGTCCCGCGGCTCGACGGGAGCCTCGTGGCCTCGGTGGACGGGCTGCTCATCGCGCACGACCTGCCCGGGGCCGTCGAGCCCGCCGGCATGGCGGCCGTGACGGCGACGGGCCTGTCCCTCGCCCACCGGATCGCGCAGACCGCGCACGGCGGCGCCTTCCACGAGGTCGTGATCCGCGGCGTGGACGGCTACGTGGTCATCTACGCCGCCGGACCCACCGCGTCCCTCACCGTCCTCGCCGACCCGGACGTCAACGTGGGCCGCCTCCACCTGGAGTCGCGGCCCGCCGCCCGCGCCATCGCCGCCCACCTCACGGGCGCGCGCCGCCCCTGACGGCGCGGCCGCACGGCAACGAAGCGCACGGCAACGAAGCGCACGACAACGAAGCGCACACGACAAGGAAAGGGAGCACCATGTCCAATCTCGATCTCGCGCTCAAGGACATGATGACGATCGACGGGGCCATCGGCGTCGCCGTCGTCGACTACAACAGCGGGATGGCCCTCGGCCAGCTCGGCAGTTCCAAGACCCTCGACCTGCAGGTCGCGGCCGCCGGGAACACCGAGGTGGTGCGCGCCAAGCTCCGCACCATGGACCAGCTCGGCATCAAGGAGGAGATCGAGGACATCCTCATCAGCATCTCCAGCCAGTACCACGTCATCCGGCCGGTCACGGGCCGCAAGGGCAAGGGGCTGTTCCTCTACATGGCGCTCGACCGCGCCCGCGGCAACCTGGCGCTCGCCCGCCACCGCCTCCGCGAGATCGAGGAGAACCTCGAAGTCTGACGGAACACGAAGGCGGCCCGGGGAGAGGACCCCCGGGCCGCCTTCACGCGGTCACTTCGTCATCTTCAGGCCGCTCGACGGCTGGACGGTCAGGCGGTCGGCGGCCTCGTCGAGGTCGACGACCACCTCGTCGCCGTCGCGGACCTCGCCGGACAGCAGCTCGCGGGCGAGCTGGTCGCCGATCGCCGTCTGCACCAGCCGGCGCAGCGGCCGCGCGCCGTACAGCGGGTCGTAGCCGGTCAGCGCCAGCCACTCGCGGGCCGCGGGCGTGACCCGCAGCGTGAGCTGCCGGTCGGCGAGGCGGTCGGCCAGCCGGTCCACCTGGAGGTCGACGATCCGGGTCAGCTCGTCGGTCGACAGGGCGTCGAACAGGATCACGTCGTCGAGGCGGTTGAGGAACTCCGGCTTGAACGAGTTCCGGACGGCGTTCCACACCGCCTCCCGCTTGGCCCCGTTCTCCAGCGTCGGGTCGACGAGGAACTGCGACCCGATGTTGGAGGTGAGGATCAGGATCGTGTTGCGGAAGTCGACCGTGCGGCCCTGGCCGTCGGTGAGGCGGCCGTCGTCCAGCACCTGCAGCAGGATGTCGAAGACCTCCGGGTGCGCCTTCTCCACCTCGTCCAGCAGGACCGCCGAGTACGGGCGGCGCCGGACGGCCTCGGTGAGCTGGCCGCCCTCCTCGTAGCCGACGTATCCGGGCGGCGCGCCGACCAGGCGGGCGACGCTGTGCTTCTCGGAGTACTCGCTCATGTCGATGCGGGTCATCGCCCGCTCGTCGTCGAACAGGAACTCCGCGAGCGCCTTCGCCAGCTCCGTCTTGCCGACGCCCGTCGGGCCGAGGAACAGGAACGAGCCGGTCGGCCGGTCGGGGTCGGAGATGCCCGCCCGGGCGCGGCGCACCGCGTCCGACACCGTGCGGACCGCGGTCTCCTGGCCGATCAGCCGCCTGCCGAGGTCGTCCTCCATGCGCAGCAGCTTCGCGGTCTCGCCTTCGAGCAGCCGCCCCGCCGGGATGCCCGTCCAGGACGCGACCACGTCGGCGACGTCGTCCGGGCCGACCTCCTCCTTGACCATCGTGTCGCGGGTCTCGGCCGCCTCCGACGCCTCCTCCAGCTGCTTCTCCAGCGCCGGGATCTCGCCGTAGACGAGCCGCGAGGACGTCTCCAGGTCGCCGTCGCGCTCGGCCCGCGCCGCCTCGCCGCGCAGCTGGTCGATCCGCTCCTTGATCTCGCCGACCCGGTTCAGCTCCGCCTTCTCCCGCTCCCAGCGGGCGTTCAGGCCGCTCAGCTGCTCCTGCCTGTCGGCGAGGTCGGCGCGGAGCCGTTCGAGGCGCTGCCGGGACGCCTCGTCGGTCTCCTTCTCCAGGTTCATCTGCTCCATCTTCAGCCGGTCGACGGCGCGCTGCAGCTCGTCGACCTCGACCGGCCGGGAGTCGATCTCCATGCGCAGCCGGGACGCGGCCTCGTCCACCAGGTCGATCGCCTTGTCCGGCAGGAACCGGGAGGTGATGTAGCGGTCGGACAGCGTCGCCGCCGCCACCATCGCCGAGTCGTTGATCTGCACCTTGTGGTGCGCCTCGTACCGGCCCTTCAGCCCGCGCAGGATCGCGATCGTGTCCTCGACGGTCGGCTCCCCGACGAACACCTGCTGGAACCGGCGCTCCAGGGCGGCGTCCTTCTCGATCCGCTCCCGGTACTCGTCCAGCGTCGTCGCGCCGATCATCCGCAGCTCGCCGCGGGCCAGCATCGGCTTCAGCATGTTGCCGGCGTCCATCGCGCCCTCGGCCGCGCCCGCACCGACGACCGTGTGCAGCTCGTCGATGAACGTGACGACCTGCCCCTCGCTCTTCCTGATCTCGTTGAGGACGGCCTTCAGCCGCTCCTCGAACTCGCCGCGGTACTTCGCGCCCGCGACCATCGCGCCGAGGTCCAGCGACACCAGCCGCTTGCCGCGCAGCGACTCGGGGACGTCGCCCGCGATGATCCGCTGCGCCAGGCCCTCCACCACGGCCGTCTTGCCGACGCCGGGCTCGCCGATCAGCACCGGGTTGTTCTTCGTCCGGCGCGACAGCACCTGGATCACCCGGCGGATCTCCGGGTCGCGGCCGATGACCGGGTCGAGCCGGCCGTCGCGGGCCGCCGCCGTCAGGTCGACGCCGTACTTCTCCAGCGACTGGTAGGTGCCCTCGGGGTTCTCGCTGGTGACGCGGGCGTGGCCGCGCACCTTCTCGAACGCCTCCAGCAGCGCCTCGGGCGTCGCGCCGAACTCCTTCAGCAGGCCCGCCGCCGGACCGCCGTCCGCCGCCAGCCCGACCAGCAGGTGCTCGGTCGAGACGTACTCGTCCTCCAGCTGCTGCGCCCGGTTGGCCGCCGTGTTGACCGACCGCTGGAGCTGGCCGGACAGCCGCGGCGTCGCCACCGTCGACCCTTGCGCCTTCGGCATCGCCGCGAGCTGCTCCTCCGCCCGCCGCCGGATCACCTGCCAGTCGGCGCCGACCGCCTCCAGCAGCGGCACCGCCGTCCCGTCCGGCAGCCCGATCAGGGCCACCAGCAGGTGCTGCGGGTCCACCTCGGGGTGGCCCTCGGCCGCCGCCCTGCGGACCGCGATCGACAGCGCCTCCTGGCTCTTCTGCGTCAGCTTGTAGTCCATCGCCCCACCCCGTGCTCTGTTCCTTCCGGGGGGACGCCCCCCAGACCCCCGACCACTGCCTTGTCAATCTGGGGGACAACCCCCAGACCCCCGACCACTGCCTTGTCAATCTGGGGGACAACCCCCAGGCCCCCGACCACTGCCTTTGTTCAGTCCGAGTTGCGCTCGTGCCACACCACGACGCTCGTGCGCCTGATGGGCACGAGGTCGGCGCCGGGAGTGCCGCCCGGTTCCCCGTGCCGCCGCTGCTGCGCCAGCCGCGCCGCGACCGCGCGGGTCGATTCGAGTTCGTTCGCGAGGTCCTCCAGCGCCGCGTGCGCCTTGCCGAGCTCCTCGCGGAGCCGCACGTTGTCGCGCTGCAGCTCCAGGATGTGCTTGATGCCGGACAGGTTGATGCCCTCCTCCTGGGAGAGCCGCTGGATCTCCCGGAGCATCACGATGTCCCGCATCGAGTAGCGGCGTCCCCGGCCCGCCGTCCGGCCGGGGGACACCAGACCCATCCGGTCGTAGGTGCGCAGCGTCTGCGGATGCAGTCCGGACAGCTGCGCCGCCACGGAGATCACGTAGACCGGAGTGTCGTCGCCGAAGGGATCCATGAAGATCACTCCTGTCTGGCCTGCTGGAGGAGGTCCGCGCGCAGGTCCTCGCCGGCGCCCGCGGTCCGGAGCCGGTCGAGCGCCTCGCGCGCCTGCTCGTCGAGCTTCTGCGGGACGTGCACGTCGACGGTGACCAGCAGGTCGCCCTTCGTGCCGTCGCGCCGCGGCGCGCCCCGGCCCTTCACGCGGAACTTGCGGCCGTTCGGGGTGCCCTCGGGCAGCTTCAGCGTGACCGGCTGCCCCTGGAAGGTCGGCACCCGGATCTCGCCGCCGAGCGCCGCCTCGGGGAAGGTCACCGGGACGGTCAGCGTCAGGTTGTCGCCGCTGCGCCCGAACACCGGGTGCGGCAGCACCTTGATGTTCACGTACAGGTCGCCGGCCGGGCCGCCGTTCTCGCCGGGCGCGCCCTTGCCCTTCAGCCGGATCTTCTGCCCGTCCGCGACGCCCGCCGGGATGCGGGCCTGGATGGTCCGCGTGCCGGTCGCGCGGCCGCTGCCGTGGCAGATCGGGCACGGGTCGTCCACGACGAGGCCCCGTCCGCGGCACTCCTTGCACGGCTCCTGGAAGCCGAAGTTGCCGAGGTTGCGGGTCTCGTGCCCGGTGCCCTCGCAGCTCGGGCACACGCGCGGCACGGTGCCGGCCTTGGCGCCCGTCCCGCGGCAGCCGTTGCAGGCCGCCTCGCTGGTCAGCTTGATCGGAACGGTGACGCCGTTCATCGCGCGGCCGAACGACAGGGTCACCTCGGTCTCGACGTCCGCGCCGCGCCGGGCGCGCCGCGTCCCCGCCGTGCGGGTCCCGCCGCCGCCGCGGCCGCCGAACAGGCCGCCGAACAGGTCGCCGATGCGCTCCCCGGCGCCGCCCGGCTGCGTCCCGCCGGTCTGGCCGAACAGGTCGCCGAGGTCGAACCCGAATCCGCCGCCCTGCTGGCCGCGGAAGCCGCCCGGCATCGAGCGCACCGCGTCGTACTCCTTGCGGCGCTTCTCGTCCGACAGGACGTCGTAGGCCTCCGAGACCTCCTTGAAGCGGTCCTCGGCCTCGGCGTCGCCCTTGTTGGCGTCCGGGTGGTACTTGCGCGCCAGCTTCCGGTAGGACTTCTTGATCTCCTCCTGGGAGGCCGACTTCGCGACACCGAGGACCTTGTAGTAGTCCTTCTCCAGGTAGTCCTTGGTGCTCACGGCGCCCCGCCTTCTGCTATCGCCACTTGCCACATGTCTTCAGGCCCCTGCGGGGCCCGCCCTCGCGGGCGGGCCCCCTGGGGATCATTCGCCCGTTTCGTCGTCCGCCTCGTCCGGCCCGCCGCCGGACTCCCCGGCTCCGGAGTCCGGAGCGGGGTCGGCCACCGCCACGCGGGCGGGCCGCAGGACCCGCTCGCCGATCCGGTAGCCGGGCTGCAGGACGTCGGTGACGCTCGTCTCGGTCACCTCGGCCGAGTGCGAGTGCATCAGCGCCTCGTGCACGACCGGGTCGAAGGGCTCGCCCTTCTCCCCGTACCGCTCCAGGCCGAGCTTGCCGGTGACCGCCTCAAGGCTCTCCGCGACGGACTTGAATCCGCCGGTGAGCTCCTCGTGGTCCCGGGCGCGGCCGATGTCGTCCAGCACCGGGAGCAGCTCGGACAGCACCTGCCCGAGGGCCTGCTCGCGGACGGCGACCCGGTCGCGCTCGACGCGCTTGCGGTAGTTGTCGTACTCCGCCTTCAGGCGCTGGAGGTCGGCGAGCCGCTCCGCCAGCTGGGTCTTCAGCGAGGAGTCCTCCTCGCCCGTGGCCTTGGCGCCGGCCCCGTCCACCGGGGCCTCCGGGGCCGCGGGGGTCTCCCCCGCCTGCGCCCGGACCTCCCCCGTCTCGGGATCGATGCGCCGCTTGTCGCGGATCACCGGGCCCTCCTTCTCCTCGCCCCCGTTGGGAGAGGACGTCACGACGCATCACCCTTCGGCTTGTCCTCGTCCACGATCTCGGCGTCGACGACCTCGTCGTCCTGCGGCTGGCCGCCCTGGGCGCCGGCCGTCGGCCCGTGGTCCTCGGCGCCGGCCTGGGCGCCCTCGGGGTTCTGCGCGTACATCGCGGCGCCCATCTTCTGGCTCACCTGCGCGAGCTTCTCGGCGCTGCCCTTGATCGCGTCGACGTCGGTGCCCTCCAGGGCCTTCTTGACCTCGGCGACCGCGTCGTTCACCTCGGTCTTCAGCTCCGCGGGGACCTTCTCGTCGTTCTCCCGCAGGAACTTCTCGGTCGAGTACGCGAGGGTGTCGGCCTGGTTGCGGACCTCGGCCTCCTCCTTGCGCCGGCGGTCCTCCTCGGCGTACTGCTCGGCGTCGCGCATCATCTTCTCGATGTCGTCCTTGGGCAGCGCGCTGCCGCCCGTGATGACCATCGACTGCTCGCGGCCGGTGCCCTGGTCCTTCGCGCTGACGTTCACGATGCCGTTGGCGTCGATGTCGAAGGTGACCTCGATCTGCGGGACGCCGCGCGGCGCCGGCGGCAGACCGGTGAGCTGGAAGGTGCCGAGCTTCTTGTTGTACGCGGCGATCTCGCGCTCGCCCTGGTAGACCTGGATCTCCACGGACGGCTGGTTGTCGTCGGCGGTGGTGAACGTCTCCGACCGCTTGGTCGGGATCGTGGTGTTCCGCTCGATGATCTTGGTGAAGATGCCGCCCTTGGTCTCGATGCCGAGGCTCAGCGGGGTCACGTCCA
Organism: Actinomadura sp. NPDC049753; assembly: GCF_040674655.1. NCBI lineage: Bacteria > Bacillati > Actinomycetota > Actinomycetes > Streptosporangiales > Thermomonosporaceae > Actinomadura > Actinomadura sp. NPDC049753. Next base: position 13,698 of record NZ_JBFARL010000109.1, read on the forward strand.
GCAGCAGGACGTCCTTGACCTCGCCCTTGAGCACGCCGGCCTGGAGGCTGGCGCCGATCGCGACGACCTCGTCGGGGTTGACGCCCTTGTTCGGCTCCTTGCCGCCGGTCAGCTCCTTGACCAGCTCGGAGACCGCGGGCATCCGGGTGGAACCGCCGACCAGGACGACCTGGTTGATCTCGTTCACCGAGATGCCGGCGTCCTTCAGCACCTGCTGGAACGGGGCCTTCGTGCGCTCCAGGAGGTCGGAGGTCATCCGCTGGAACTCGGCGCGGGTGAGCTTCTCGTCCAGGTGCAGCGGGCCCTCGGCGGACGCGGTGATGTAGGGCAGGTTGATCTGCGTCTCGGACGAGCCGGACAGCTCGATCTTGGCCTTCTCCGCGGCCTCGCGGAGCCGCTGCAGCGCCATCTTGTCCTTGGACAGGTCGACGCCGTTGGCGTTCTTGAAGCGCTCGACCAGCCACTCGACGACCTTGTTGTCCCAGTCGTCGCCGCCCAGGTGGTTGTCGCCGCTGGTGGCCTTCACCTCGACCACGCCGTCGCCGACCTCCAGCAGGGACACGTCGAACGTGCCGCCGCCGAGGTCGAACACCAGGATGGTGGCCTCGTTCTCCTTCTCCAGGTGGTAGGCCAGCGCCGCCGAGGTCGGCTCGTTGATGATGCGCAGGACGTTCAGCCCCGCGATCTGGCCGGCCTCCTTGGTGGCCTGGCGCTGGTGGTCGGAGAAGTAGGCGGGGACGGTGATGACCGCGTCGGTGACCGTCTCGCCCAGGTAGGACTCGGCGTCCCGCTTGAGCTTCTGCAGCACGAACGCGCTGATCTGCTGCGGGTTGAAGTCCTTGTCATCGATCTTGGTCTTCCAGTCGGTGCCCATCTCGCGCTTGACCGACCGGATCGTCCTGTCGACGTTGGTCACCGCCTGGCGCTTGGCGACCTCGCCGACCAGGACCTCGCCGTTCTTGGCGAAGGCGACGACGGACGGCGTGGTCCGCGACCCCTCCGCGTTCGCGATGACGGTGGGCTCGCCGCCCTCCAGGATCGCGACGACCGAGTTGGTCGTCCCGAGGTCGATGCCGACCGCACGTGCCATGTTTCTCGTCCTCCGTCGTATCCGGTGGTATCGCAGCCCCGGTCGCCCCCGAGGCGCGGCCGGTTGAGTCTTCTGCCCGCTAGGTTGCCCGGCGATCCCATCCTTGTCAAATGACTTGAGTCGGCCGGACTCAACTTTGCTGACGACCTCTACAACAGGACGAGTGAGCGCCCTATTCCGGTTCCCGGCGCGGTCCTGTCGACCACGAGATCGCCTGGACGGAGGAGAACGCCCCTGCGGCCCGTCCCCCGCCAGGAGGAGCCCAGGGACCCAGCGGGACGACGACGCCCCGCGCCGACCGTGACCGGCGATCTGTCAGAGCGGGTCGGGACGGCGGCCCGGGACGACGATTCCGTGCTCGTAGGCCAGCACGACGGCCTGGACGCGGTCGCGCAGATGGAGCTTGGCGAACACGCTGCCGACATGGCTCTTGACGGTGGCCTCGGTGACGACGAGCCGCGCCGCGATCTCCTGGTTCGACAGGCCCTGGGCCACGAGCAGGAGCATCTCGCGCTCGCGGGGGGTCAGCGCGGTCAGCAGGTCCGGTGACGGCCGGACCGGGTCGGTGCGCTCGGCGTAGTCCTCGATCAGGCGGCGGGTGATCGAGGGGGACAGCAGCGCCTCGCCCTGGTGGACGACGCGGATCGCCTCCAGGAGCCGCTCGCGGGGCGCGTCCTTCAGCAGGAATCCCGACGCCCCGGCGCGCAGCGCGCCGAACACGTACTCGTCGAGGTCGTAGGTGGTGAGGATCAGCACGCGGGGCGGACGGTCCGCGCCGGTGAGGCGGGCGGTGGCCTCGACGCCGTCCACCCGCGGCATCCGCACGTCCATCAGGACGACGTCGGGCCGCAGCTCCGCCGCGCGCACGAGGGCCTCCCGGCCGTCCGCGGCCTCGCCGACGACCTCCAGGCCGGGCTGGGTCTGCAGGAACAGCCGGAAACCGATCCGGATCAGTTCCTGATCGTCGACGATCATCACCCGGATCGTCACGCCCGCCCCCCGACCGGCAGCCGTGCCGCGATCCGGAACCCGCCGCCGGGGGCCCGGCCCGTCTCCAGCTCGCCGCCGAGCACCGCGACCCGCTCCCGCATCCCCACCAGGCCGTGCCCGCCGGAACCCGGCTCGCCGGTCGCCGTCCCGTCGTCGTGCACCCGCACCTCCAGGTCCGCTCCGCCGTAGCGGAGCCCCACCGTGACCAGTGTGGCCTCGGCGTGTTTCAGCGCGTTGGTCAACGCCTCCTCGATGATCCGATAGGCGGACAGCTCCACCCCGCTCGGCAGGTCCCGCGGTTCTCCGGCGATCTCCAGCCGGACCGGCAGCCCCGCCGCGCGGTACCCGGCGACCAGTTCGTCCAGGTCCGCCAGCGAGGGCTGCGGCCGGGTCTCCGCGGCCTCCCGCCCGCGCAGCAGGACGAGGATCCGCCGCAACTCGGCCAGGCTCTGCTCGGCGCTGGCCTCCACCTGCTCCAGCGTCCGCGCGGCCACCACCGGTTCGGTCTCCAGGACGTCGCGGGCGCCGCGGACCCCGATCAACATCACCGTCACCGAGTGGGCGACGATGTCGTGGAGCTCGCGGGCGATCGCGCCGCGCTCGCGCTGCGCCGCGATCAGGTCGAGTTGCTCCCGCTCGCGTTCGAGGGTCGCGGCCCGATCCTCCACCGCCCTGACGTAGCGGCGGCGCGTCTGCATGTAGGCGCCCAGCATCCACGCCCCGATCGGCGCCGGCGGGGCGCAGACGCTCCCGGCGAGAAGGAACACGACCACCGGCGCCAGCGCCGCGAGCGAGACGCGCCGGTCGCGTGTCTCGGCGAGCGACCACAGCGCGACCACGACCGGCGCGCCTCCGGGCGCGTACCCGGCCGCGGACACCGCGGCCGCCGCCGCGACCGTCGCCCCGGTCACCGCCACCCCGAACCGGCGGCGGGCCAAGAGCACCGCCCCGGACAGGACGGTCACCGCGATCGGCAGCGGCGCGGGCCGGGTGCCGTCGTTGAACAGCAGCCCCACCTCCACGACCGTCGCCGCCACGGCGAGCGCGATGTCGAACAGCGCCGGGCGGTGCGCGGCCCGCGGGCCACGCACCGCCCGGATCCGCTCCGCGGCGTTCACGCCAGGTCACGCCGTCGTTCGCACCCGACCGCGACCACCACCACGAGGACCGTCCAGACCGCGAACACCGCGCCGGCCTGCGCGGCCGTGAGCGTCGTGTCGTGGGTTCCGCCCGTCATGACGCCCGCCGCGCCGAACGGCGAGAGGTTCGCCTCCCGCTCCCACGCCCCGCTCACCAGGGGCTGCACCACCAGGTCCAGGATCAGCAGGACCACCGCGCCGACGACCGGGCCGCGGATGAGCGCGCCGAGCGCCGCGCCCAGCACCGTCGCCAGCACGAGCGCCGAGACGTTGCCCGCCACGACCTCGGCGACCTGACCGGACGTCAGGTCCGGGCCGGGCTGGTCCGCCAGCAGCGGCAGCGCCACGCAGACCGCCACCGCGTTGATCAGCAGCGCCAGCCCGAGGCCGGTCAGCGCGTACGCCGCGATCCGCACCGCCAGGACGGTCCCGCGGCCGCGCCGGGCCACCAGCGCCGTGGGCGCGGCGGTCCGGTGGCGGTACTCGCCCGCCGCGCCGACGAGCCCCCACAGCAGCAGGAGGACCGGGAGCGCCGACAGCGCCTCCTTCTTCTCCGCGACCTCGTCGATCGTTCCCGACGCCACGGCGACGAGCACCGCGTTCAGGGCGGCGAAGGCCGTCCCTCCGGCCGCGAACCCCCACACGGCACGGGTCGTCACCGACTTGAGCAGTTCCCCTCGAAGCAGGCCGATCATCGCTCCACGCCTCCGGTGAGTTCGAGGAAGACGTCCTCCAGCGACTCGACCTCACTGATCGGTCCCTCGTGCACGAGCCTGCCACGGTCGATGACGACGACGTCGTCGACGGTCTGCGCGGCCTCCGCGAGCATGTGGCTGGACAGCAGCACCGTGCCGCCCTCCGCCGCCCTGTCCCGCAGCATCCTCCGGAGCCAGCGGATCCCCTGCGGATCGAGCCCGTTGGCCGGCTCGTCCAGCACCAGGATCTCCGGGTCGCCCAGCAGCGCGGCGGCCAGCCCGAGCCGCTGCCGCATCCCGAGCGAGAAGGAGCCGACCCGGCGGCCCGCCGCCCGCGTCAGCTCGGCGACCTCCAGGACCTCCCCGACGCGGTGTCGCGGCAGTCCCGCCGACAGCGCCAGCGCCCGCAGATGCGCGCGGGCCGTCCGGCCGGGGTGCGCGCCGCAGGGCTCGATGTGGACGCCGATCCGGCGCGCGTCCGGCGCCGTCGAGGCGACCGGCGCTCCCAGCACCGAGACCGTGCCCGCCGACGGCCGCGCCAGTCCCACGACGGCCTTCAGCGCGGTCGTCTTGCCCGCGCCGTTCGGGCCGAAGAAGCCCGTCACCGCGCCCGGCCGGACGGTGAACGTCAGATCGTCGACCACCGTGCGCCGGCCGTAGCGCTTCGACAGCCCCTCCACCCTGATCGCCGGGGTGGCCTTCGTCTTCGATGTCATGCCGCCCAGCTTCGGCCCCCCGCGTCTCCCGGTCATCCGACCACGGTCGAGACCCGTTCTCCGACCGCGGCATGACGTCCGCGGCGCCCGCCGTGAACTCGATCGGCCCCTTCGGGTGATCAACATCGACCGTCCCATCGCGGGACGGCGATGGCAGAGGAGACTCGATGACCCACAGACGCCGGAGCCGGGCCCTGCTCGGCCTCCTGACGGCGGCCGGGGCGCTGGCCGCGGTCCCGCCGCCCGCCCACGCCGCGCCGAGCCCGCCGGGCGGCCTGGACACCCGCGGTTCCTGGAAGGTGACCCTGCTGACCGGGGACGTCGTCGCCGTCCGGACGGTCAGGGGCAGGCCCCCGCTCGTCTCGGTGACGCCCGCGCCCGGCCGGGAGAAGCGCTCGTTCCGCAAGGAGATCCGTCCGGACGGGCACGTCGTGGTCGTCCCGATCGACGTCGCCGGGCTGGTCGGCCGGCTGATCGACCCCGAGCTGTTCGACGTGACCGCGCTGGTCGCGCAGGGCTACGACGACGCCCGCAGCAAGGACCTGCCGCTGATCGTCCAGCGCGACAAGGACGCCCGCCCCCTGTCGGCGCTCCGAGGGACGCTCGACCGGACGCGGGACCTGCCGAGCATCGGCGCCGTGGCCGTGCGGCAGTCCAAGGGCGACGCGAGCGCCTTCGGCGAGACGCTGGCCGGGATGCGCGGCCCCTCCTTGAAGGCGACGGGCGGGATCCGGCACATCTGGCTGGACGGCAAGGTCAGGGCGAGCGCCGCCCCGACCGCCCCCGCGGTCGCCCCCGCCGCGGGGCGGCTCGATCGCAACCTTCGGCAGGTCGGCGCGCCCGAGGCCTGGCGCGCCGGATACACCGGCAAGGGCGCGAAGGTCGCCGTCCTGGACACGGGCGTGGACGCCGGGCACCCCGACCTCAGGGGACGCATCGCCGAGACGAGGAACTTCTCCGAGTCGGCCGGCACCGCCGACCGGTTCGGGCACGGCACCCACGTCGCCTCGACCGTCGCCGGGACGGGCGCCGCCTCGGACGGGCGGCGCAAGGGCGTCGCCCCGGACGCGGACCTGCTGATCGGCAAGGTCCTCGACGACGAGGGCTCCGGCACCGACTCCAGCGTGATCGCCGGGATGGAGTGGGCGGCGCCGCGCGCCGACGTCGTCAACATGAGCCTCGGCGGCGCCCCCACCGACGGCGCGGATCCCCTCTCGCTGGCCCTGAACGACCTGACGAAGCGGCACGGGACGCTGTTCGTCGTCGCGGCGGGCAACGACGGCCTGGTCGGGTCGGTCGGCTCGCCCGGAACGGCCGACGCCGCGCTGACCGTCGGGGCGGTCGACGCCCGCGACCGGCTCGCGGAGTTCTCCAGCCGGGGGCCGCGCGGCCACGCCGCCAAACCGGAGATCGTCGCGCCGGGCGTCGACATCGTCGCGGCCCGCGCCGAGGGCACCGCCATGGGCACCCCGACCGGGGCGGCCTACACGAAGTCGTCCGGGACGTCGATGGCCACGCCGCACGTCGCCGGCGCCGCCGCGCTGCTCGCCGCGAAGCACCCGGACTGGGGGCCGGCCCGCCTCAAGGCCGCCCTCGTCGGGACGGCCGACCCCGCGACCGGCGGTGACGTCTACGAGCGCGGCGCCGGACGCCTCGACGCCGGGGAGGCCGCGAAGAGCCCCGTCCTCGCCGCGCAGAGCATCGTCGACCTCGGCACGTCCCGGTTCCCCGAGCACGGCGCGCTGTCGGCGAAGCTCGGCTGGACGTCCCAGTCGTCCAGTCCCGTCCGCCTGCGGTTGAGCGTGAAGGTCGTCGACCGCCGCGGGCACGCGGCGGACGGTGCGGCGAGCGTCCCGGCGGGCGTGGACGTCCCGGCGGGCGGCGCCGGCGAGGCCCCGCTGACCGTGGACGCGGCCGAACTCGCCGACCGCCCCGGCCTGTACACGGCCGTGGTGACGGCGAAGGGCGGCGGCGCCGTCCTCGAAACGCCCGTGACGTTCTACGTCGAGCCTCCGTCGCACGACCTCACGATCAGGGCCACGCCGCTGCCCGGCACCGACCCCGCGAACTTCTCCGCCTCCGCGACGGTGGTCGACCTGGCCGACATGGCGCTGTTCTCCGAGTGGGTCGACGCCACCGGAACGGCGAAGGTCCGCGTCCCCGAAGGCCGCTACGCGGTCCTCGGCAACGTGGACGACTTCGGTGACTGGCGTTCGGCCCTCGCCGGCGACTCCGAGGTGGTCGTCGGCGGGCCCACGACCGTCACGCTCGACGGCGCCGCCGCCGTGCGGGTCGGCGCGCGCGTCGAGGGCGTCGAGACCGAGCAGACGATGATGTCCGCGGACATGGTCCGCGACGCCGGCCAAGGGCTGTGGTGGTTCAGCGCCTACTCCTTCGATCCCGCGAAAGCGCCCGTGTACGCGCAGCCGATGGACGGCGTCCAGACCGGGACGTTCAGCGCGTACACCAACCACCGGCTGACCGCGCCCGGCACGGTCTACGACGTCGTCCACCCCCTGGGCGGCGGAATCCCCGCCGACCTGACGCACGTGGTCACCGGCGCCGAACTCAAGCGGATGGCCCGCGTCGACCAGGAGTTCGCCGCGTTCGACGGGGACCCGGGCATCCCCATGAGCGAGAAGCGCTACGGCATCAGCCCGGAGGGCCTGCTGACGTTCGAAGGGGCCGGTGACGTCAAGCCCGGAACGTCCCGGACCGACTACGTCTCGACCGGCCCTGGCCTGCTGTGGGGCGACGAGGGGTTCGTCAAGTTCGGCGAGGAGTTCTGGGTGGACCAAGGGCCCTTCGGCAAGCTGGAGCCGGGCCGGCGGGTCTCCGCCCGCTGGGGCCTCCAGCCGCTGCGCCCCGGACCCTACTCGGGCACCGGCGTCACGCCCAGCGGCTGCGCGCGGTACCCCGCGGCCCGCACCGGGCAGAGCATGCGCGTCGCGCTCGTCGACCTCCAGACCCGCCCGGACGGGTTCGACTGCGCCATGCACGAGGTGAAGGGGCACATGGCGCTGTTCGCCGGCGACCGGAAGGTGGGCGAGAAGGACGGCCCGTTCGGCGAGTTCACCGTCCCGTCCGGCGAGGCGGACTACCGGCTGACGTACGACAACGACGCGTCGGCGATCCTCCCGGTGTCGACCCGCACGTCGACGTCCTGGACGTTCCGCTCCCGCGAGCCGCGCGGTGGGAGGAGCGCCAACCTCCCGCTTCTGCTCGTCGACTACGACCTGAACCTCGACCTGCGCAACCAGCCGTCCGGTGAGCCCGCCGTGTTCACCGTCGCGCGGATGGCGGGCTCCGGCGAGGCCGAGGTCACCGGGCTGCGGTTCCGGACGTCCGTGGACGACGGCGCGACCTGGCAGGACGTCCAGGTGAAGCCGCTCGGCGGCGGGCGGTTCGGCGCGCCGCTCCCGGCGCCCGTCAAGGGGCAGGCCGTGTCGCTGCGCGTCACCGCGGAGGACGCGGGCGGCAGCGGCGTCGACCAGCGCGTCATCCGCGCCTACCGCGTCCGGTAGCCGGGCCGCGAAAGCGGTGAGGGGTTCCGGGTGATACGTCAGTGACCGCCGTCCGAGGCACGGAAAGGCAGCACATGACAGGGGAACCCCTCACCGCAGACCCGCCCCGGGACGGGAGCCCGGGGCGGGCCGACCACTCCGGCGTCCTGCGGATGTCCCTGCACGACCCGGAACGGTTCGGCGAGATCTTCGACGCCTACTTCGCCGAGATCCACGGGTACGCCGCCAAGCGCCTCGGCCCGGACGCCGCGTCCGACGCCGCCGCCCAGACCTTCCTGGAGGCGTTCCGCGGCCGGGAGCGCTACGACGCGTCCCGCGCCGCCGTCCGGACCTGGCTGTACGGGATCGCGACCAACGTCATCGGCAGGCACCGGCGCGGCGAGGTGCGGGGGCTGCGGGCCCGCGCGCGGCTCGGCCCCGGCCAGGCCGAGGCGGGGCACGCGGACCGGGTGGACGCCCGGGTCAGCGCGCAGGGCCTGCGCGGCCGGCTGGCCGGCGCGCTCGCCGCCCTCCCCGCGGGCGAGCGGGACGTGCTGCTGCTCGTCGCGCTCGCCGACCTCACCCACGAGGAGGTCGCGGCCGCCCTGGACGTCCCGTACGGGACGGTCGGGTCGCGGCTCAGCCGGGCCAGGAAGAAGGTGCGGGCGGCGCTGGGCGGAACGAACCCGATGCGTGATCTGGAGGACGACCATGGATGAGCTGAAAATGATCCGCGAGGCGTACGGGGACCCCGTCCCGCCGACGCTCCCGGAGACGACCGAGGCCCGGGCCCGGATGTTCGAGGGTCCGGTGCCCCGCCGCCGCGTCCGGCTCGGGTGGCGGTTCAGGGCCGGGCTCGGCGTGCTCGCCTCCGGCGCGGCCGTGGCCGTCGCCGTGACCGTCACGGGATCGGGTTCGCCCGCCCCGCCTGCGGTGGACCTCGGCAAGCAGGCCGTGCTCGCGGCGGCGGAGAAGGCCGCCGCGCAGCCGACGGGCAGGTACTGGTTCTCCGACCAGATCCAGGGCCAGTCGTACGTCATGCGGCCGAAGACCGGCACGTACGCGATCGTCGGCGCGCACAGCGAGACGTTCTCCTGGTCGGCGGCCGAGCGGGGCGGCGGCGAGGCCTTCTACGGCCGCGACCTGCCCGCCAGGCCGCTCACGCCGCGGGACGCGGCCGCGTGGCGGCGGGCGGGCTCCCCGGACGAGTTCAGGGTCTGGTCGAACGACCACTACTGGACCTACGACCGGAAGGCGACGAAGTGGGAGGTCGACGACCCCGACCCCAAGGGCGGCGGAAGGTTCTTCGTCCGGGGGGAGAGGCTGACGGTCCAGGACATCCAGAACCTGCCGGAGGACCCGGCCGCGCTCGCCAGGAGGTTCTACCGGCCGGGCCCGCCGAAGGACCGGGCCGCGGTCAGGCCGCTCGACCGGGTGATGGACGCGGGCGGCAGGCTCCGGGTGACCGCGGACCTGCTGGAGAACGCGCCGCTGCCGCCCCGGGTGCGCGCGGGGCTGATGCGGGCGCTGGCCGCCCAGCCGGGCGTCCGGTCGCTCGGCGCCGCCACCGACCCGCTGGGGCGGACCGGCGTCGCGCTGGCGGTCGACGACCAGGTCTCGAAGGTGGACGGGGAGTACGGCGCGCCTCGGCAGGAGCAGGGGGAGTACCGGTCGCGGTCGGAGCTCGTCTTCGACAGGGAGACCGGTGACCTGCTCGCCGAGCAGGACGTGCTGACCGTGCCCGGCGGCGCCTACCGGGAGCAGCCCCCCGGGTTTGTGATCAACTACTGGGTCGTCCGGAACACGGGGTGGACGGACGCCGTGCCGAAGCCGCCCGCGCGACTGCCCTTCTGAGCGGCCGCCCCGGCGGGCCTCCCGCGCCCTCCGCCCGGTGTCGGGGCGGAGGGCGCGTGCGCGTGAAGGGTGATCGGGGGATCGGTTGAGAGCGGGGTGACCGAGCACTCCCCCCGACGACGAGGATCACTCCATGGCCCATCACCACCCGCCGGACCCCGGGTCCCGGTCCGGTGCGGAGCCGGGCGCGTCCGGCTCCGACGCCTCGGACGCGGCGGCGATCGTCCGGTCGCGGCGCGAGCCCGCCGCGTTCGCGGAGATCTTCCACCGGCACTTCTCCGCGATCCACGGGTACGCGGCGCGGCGCCTCGGCGTCGACGCGGCGGACGACATCGCCGCCGAGACGTTCCTCGCCGCGTTCAACAAGCGCGGACGTTTCGACCCCGACCGCGGCACGGTCCGCCCGTGGCTGTACGGGATCGCGACCCGGCTGATCGGGCTGCACCGGCGCGCGGAGGGCCGCCGCTACCGGGCGCTGGCGCGCACCCCGGCCGAGCACGTCCAGGACGGCCACGAGGACCGGGTCACCGCGCGCGTCACCGCCGGCGGGGCGGGCGCGGACCTCGCCGACGCGCTGGCCCGGCTGCCGCGCGGCGACCGGGACGTCCTGCTGCTGGTGGCGCTGGCCGACCTGACCTACGAGGAGGTCGGGCAGGCACTCGGCCTCAAGACGGGCACCGTCGCGTCCCGCCTGCACCGTGCCCGGCGCCGCCTGAGGGAGTCGCTCGGCGGAACCAATCCCGCGCTGATCGTTGAGGAGACGCCCGCGTGAACGAGATCGACATGAACGAGACGGCCCGGGTCCGGCGGCTGCTGGGGGAGCCGCCGCCCCCGTCGGCGGAGGCGTCGGCGCGGGCGCTGGCCAGGCTGGAGGAGGCGATGGCGCCGGGCGGGAGGCACGTCCGGCCCTCCAGGGCGGGACGGCGGCGCTTCGGCCGGCCGCTCCAGCTGGGCGCGGGGCTCGTCGCGGCCGGAGCGGCGGCGGCCGTCGCCATCGTGGCCACCGGCCAGGGCTCCCCGGGCTCGCCGCCCGGCCCGCCTCCCGGGTCCGTCGACCTGAACAAGCAGGCGGTGCTCGTGGCGGCGGACAGGGCCGCCGAGCAGCCGACCGGCAACTACTGGTCCGCCGAAAGGATCAGCGGCCAGGCCTACGTCGTGCGGGCGAAGACCGGCACGTACGCGATCTTCGGTGCGCACAGCGAGACGTTCCACTGGGCCGGTGCCAGGAAGGGGATGGGCGAGGCGTACTACGACCGCGACCTCCCCGCCCGCCCGCAGACGCCGCGGGACGAGGCGCTGTGGCGCAGGGCCGGTTCGCCGTCGTCCATCCGCGTCTGGTCGGGTGACGCCTACCACACCTACACCACCAAGGCGACGAAGTGGCGGGTGAACGGTCCCAATGTGGGCGTCGACCCTAAGGGCGGCGGGAGCTTCTACGGCTTGGGCAGCGGCGGGGCCTCGCTGGGAGATCTGCAGAACCTGCCGACCGACCCGGCCGAGCTCGCCGGAATCCTCAGCCCCGCGGAGATGAAGCGGGCGATGAACCCGAAGGCGTCGGGGGGCAAGAAGCTCAAGGAGGGTGTCATCCCGCGCCTGCAGATGCGCCGGACGTCGACGCTGCTGTCCGCCCCGGTGTCGTCGAAGGTCCGGTCAGGCCTGATCAAGGCACTGGCCGCGCAGCCGGGCATCCGCGCGATCGGCCGCGTCACCGACCCGCTGGGGCGCCGGGGGGTCGCGCTGGCCACGCCCGACTGGGCCATCACGGAGACCGGGGAGTTCGGTACGCCGAAGGCCCAGCAGGGGACGTACCGCTCCCGCAACGTGATCGTCTTCGACGAGCGCACGGGCGCGCTGCTGGCCCTGGAGGACCAGCTGACCGAACCGGGCGGCCCGTACGCGGAGATGAAGCCGGGCTTCGTCATCTCCTACGAGGCCGACCGCTCGCCGCGCTGGACCGACGCCAAGCCGAAGCCGCCCGCGGAGCTGCCCTTCTGATCCTTCCTCGACCGGCTCGTGCCGCAGGCCCCCCGCCCGCTACCGGGCGGGGGGCCTGCGCGTTTCGAGGCCGTCGAGGACGCAGGCGAGCCCGAACGCGAAGCGGCCCTCCAGGACGTCGCCGGTCTCCTTCATCCAGATCTCGCGGATGTGCGACGCGAGCCCGGGGCGCTCCTCGTCCAGCCGGCCCAGGTAGGGGCCGAGGTTCTCGACCCAGTCGGCGGCGGACGTGCCGGGCTGGGCGCGCTGCCAGCTCGCCTCGCTGCCGGCCGCGCCGATGACGTAGTCGACCACCGCCGACCAGGCGTACTCGAGGTCGAAGCCGGTGAACCCGGCGGAGCCGAACGCGGCGAGCACCTCGTCCAGGACGCGGGTCGCGTTCGGGCCGATCATCGGGCGGCTGCCGAACAGCGTCACCGTCCAGGGGTGCCGGTGGATCATCGCGCGGAGGCTGCGCGCGTAGCCGGTCGCGGCGGCCCGCCAGCCGTCCCCGGCCGGGACCGCCACCTCGGCCATGACCCGGTCGAGGGCGAGCTCCAGCAGCTCGTCCTTGTTCGCGACGTGCCAGTAGACCGAGGTCGCGCCCGCGTTCAGGCGGGTGCCGAGGCGGCGCATGCTGAGGCCGTCCAGGCCCTCGGCGTCGAGCAGGTCGAGCGCGGCGTCGACGATCTGCGCCCGGCCGAGGGCGGGCCGGCCCCGCCGCGCGCGTTCCGGCCGCACCCAGACGGACGGCGCCCTGCTCTCCTCGGCCATGCGTGCCCTCCTCGCTCCCGTACAGAGTACCGGGACTTGAACACCGTGCGAGTTGAGTCGTACAGTGTGCGAGCCAACTCGAACGCTGTACGAGAACCCTGGGAGTGGTCATGGACGAGCCCACCGCCCCGCATCCGCGGCGCTGGCAGATCCTCGGCGTGCTGTGCCTCAGCCTGTTCGTCGTCGTGGTCGACAACACGATCCTCAACGTGGCGATCCCGTCCCTGCTGCGGGACCTGGACGCCACCACGTCCGACGTCCAGTGGGTGATCGACGCCTACTCGCTGGCGTTCGCCGGCCTGCTGATCACGGCGGGCGCCCTCGGCGACCGGCACGGGCGCCGCCGCGCGATGCTGGCCGGCTTCGCGCTCTTCGGCGCCGGGTCCCTGCTCGCGGCCTTCGCGGGATCCCCCGCCCAGCTCGTCGCGATGCGGGCGCTGATGGGCGTGGGAGGCGCGCTCCTCATGCCCGGAACCTTGTCGATCATGGCGCAGGTGTTCGGCCCGGACGAGCGTGCGAAGGCGTTCGCGATCTGGGGCGCGACGTCCATGGTCGGGCTCGCCGCCGGGCCGACGCTCGGCGGGTTCCTGCTGGAGCACTTCTGGTGGGGCTCGGTCTTCCTGGTGAACGTGCCCGTCGCCGCGGCCGCCGTCGCCGGGCTGCTGCTCCTCGTCCCCGAGTCGCGCGGGCCGCGCCGCCGCCCGGACGTGCCCGGCGCCGCGCTGTCCACCGCGGGCATGTCGGCGCTGGTGTGGGCGGTCATCTCCGGCCCCGCGCACGGCTGGACCGGCGCCCGCACGCTCGGCGGGCTGGCCGCCGGCGCCGCCGCGCTCGCCCTGTTCGCCGCGTGGCAGCACCGCAACCCCGAGCCGATGCTCGACCTGCGGCTGCTGCGCGACCGCGACTTCTCCGGGGCCGCCGCCATGATCGCGCTGTTCGGCTTCGCGCTGGCCGGGACGCTGTTCGCCCTGACCCAGCTTCTCCAGTCGGTGCACGGCTACGGCCCGCTCAAGGCCGGGCTCGCGCTGCTTCCGGTCGCCGTCTCCGCCGGCGTCGGCAACGGCCTCGGCGCGTCGCTGGAGTCCCGGTTCGGCGCCCGTCCGGCCCTCGTCGCCGGGTTCTCCGTCACCGCGGCCGGCTTCCTGGCCCTCGGGCTGACGGAGCCGGACGACGGCTACGCCGTGCTCGCGATCGGGCTCGCCGTCCTCGGCTTCGGCGCCGGGCTCGGCACACCGCCCGCCTACAGCACGCTCCTGGCCGCCGTCCCGCCCGAGGAGGCCGGGGTCGGCTCGGCGGTGAACGACGCCGGCCAGGAGCTCGGCAGCGCGCTCGGCGTCGCCGTCCTCGGCAGCGTCGTCTCCGCCGTCTACGCCCGCGACGCCGGCAACGCACTGCGGGTCTACAAGGGCCTGACCGTCCCGCCGCCCGCCCGA